>JAZUJJ010000111.1:0-15031 GCA_045642725.1 Acutalibacteraceae bacterium | reverse complement strand
TGTACTTGAAGTACTCTCAAATTAATTTTCAAGGGTTTTTTCTTGTTACTTTCGTCGTTGTTTAATTTTCAAGGTGCGCTGCTCTCTTGCGAGTGCTCGACTAATATATCACATCATTCTCCCCTTGTCAAGAACTTTTTTCAAAAAATTGCAAACTTTTTTCATTTCTTTTTTATTGTTCGTAATGTGAAAAAATGCCCCGCCGATTCACCGGCGAAGCATTCTCTGTTTCTATATACTATATATGGTATTTATATATATCCTTATTCTTCGGGAGCCTCAAAATCCTGTCTTGCTTTGAAAACATAACCGTTATCGGAAAGAATATTCATATTTTCGAGAGCTTTTCCCGTTCCGAGAGCAACACAGTTCTCCGGGTCTGCGGCAACTCTTGTTTTCAGGCCCAATTTATTCTCAAACATCCTGTCAATTCCTCTGAGTTTTGCTCCTCCTCCGGTAAGAACGATACCGGAATCGAATATATCTGCCGACAGCTCCGGCGGAGTTTCTTCAAGAACCTGTCTGACATTTTCAAGGATAAATTCAAGCTGCGGGCGCATGGCAAGATAAACCTCTGTTGAATCTGCTTCAAACACGCAGGGCATACCCGTAATATAGCTTTTGCCCTTTGCGGCAATACCGAGCTCAATTTCTCTGAGGGAGGCCGAGCCGATTGTTCTCTTTATATATTCGGCGGTCTTTTCACCGACCACCATATCTCTTTCACGCCTGAACTGGCGGATTATCGCTTCATCAAGAGCATTTCCCGCAACCTTTACCGAACGGGAAATTGAAATGCAGCCCATGGTTATGACGGCAATGTCGGTTGTTCCGCCGCCGATGTCAACGACCATTGAGCCTTTCGGCTTGTCGTTCTGTATTCCGCTTCCGAGTGCGGCGGCAAGAGGTTCTTCGATCAAACAGGCTCTTGCGGCCCCGGCGGCGTTGACAAGCTCAAGTATTGTCCTTTTCTCCAGCCCGGTAACCGTTGACGGTACGCACACCACAACATTCGGCTTGAAAACCATATTTTTACAAACCTTTGAAAAAAGATATTGCAGAATATGCTTCATTGCGGTGAAATCGGAAACAACACCGTTAACCATCGGCTTCACGACCCTGATTCCTTCGGGACTCTTGTCAATCATATCATAGGCACGCTTACCGACACCGATTATTCTGTTTTTATCGTCATAAGCTATGGCGCAGGGCTCGCTTGCAACTATGCCCTTATCCTCAACAAAAACCACGACCGAGGTGGTTCCGAGGTCAATTCCCATATTAGTACCGAGCATTATTTTTCACCTTGTTTTTCTCTTTTCTTGGATCTTGTCAGTGCTGCAGTTATACAATATATCTCTTTTGCGCCGCAAAGCCAAAGCATTTTGGCACATTCATTCAGAGTTTCACCCGAGGTTGAAATATCATCACAGAGAAGAATCGTTTTATCCTTTACTTTATCCGGGTCGGCAACATCAAAAACCCCGGTCAGATTTCCGCGCCTGAGGTGAATGTCGAGGCCGTGCTGTTTTTCGGTTTTGTAAAGCTTTTTCAGAACACCGGGCAAATATTCAACGCCGCAAAGTTCCGAAACTTTCTTTGCGAGTATTGCACCCTGGTCATAGCCTCTTGACCTGATGTCATCGCGCATCATCGGTATTTCCGTAACAAAATCAAAAATCACACACGGAAACCTTTCTTTTACCGTTTTTGCCATTTCCGCGGCGTAAGCTTCACCGTTCTGCGGCGATTTTGAAAACTTGAAGGCGTGTATTCCTTTTCGTACATTCCCTTCAAAATAAAACGGTGCCGCTATTCCGTCGAAATATTTTTCTGCCCGGCGGCAGCCGCAATCCGTCTTTTTCCTGCCGCAGAAAGAGCATATTTCTCCGTCAATACGCGGAAGCGAGGCTCTGCATTTTTCGCAAACCAGCCTGTTGCCCGGAATACGGCGGCAGCAATAGGCACACCTTTTCGGGAAAAGAGAAGAAATATCTGTTTCAAACAGCTTTTTCAATGTTCATCACCAAGCATTACAAAGCTTTTCAGTGCCGAATAGCGTTTTTGCTTCTTATTATTTTCAACCATACGCATAACGGTTGCTTTTGAGCCGACAAGAATAATAAGCTGCTTCGCTCTCGTAACCGCCGTATAAAGCAGATTTCTGTATTGCAGAAATTCATTGATTCCTACAACGGGAATGATGACCGCGGGAAATTCGTTGCCCTGACTTTTGTGAACGGTTATGGCATAAGCGTGCTCAAGATCAACGCTGTATTCAAAAGGAATAACGGAAATTTTATCATCAAATCTTATTGTCAGAGTAAGCTCGGCTTCGTTGATTTTTTCAAGAATGCCTATATCTCCGTTGAAAATTCCGAGACCGGTTTTTTCGCCGTTATCCCATTCAATATCATAATTATTGCGGGTCTGCATCAGCTTGTCTCCGACTCTGAAAATTCTGGAGCCGAAAGCATGCTCGATTTTGCCTTTTTGGGGCGGATTTATTTTTGCCTGGAGTATTTTATTTATATTGGCAGTGCCCGTTTCTCCTTTTTTGGAGGGGCAAAGCACCTGAATATCATCTGTGGGTGAATAACCGTAAGCCTTCGGCAAGCGTGTTTCGCAAAGCTCGCAAACGGTTTTTGCTGCGCTTTCGGGGTAAAGCCTTTCCATAAAGAAAAAGTCCCTGTCGGTTGCTCCGAGCTCCGGCTCTTCGCCCTCAACGATTTTATGAGCATTTGTAATTATAAGGCTTTCCATTGCCTGACGAAAAACCTCGTCAAGCTCAACAACGGGAAGCGCCTTTGAATCAATAAGGTCATGAAGCACATTGCCCGGGCCGACGGGAGGAAGCTGGTCGGAATCCCCGACCATAACAAGACGGCAGCCGATCGGCAGCGCTTCAAGCAGGCTTGAAAAAAGCTGAACATCCACCATGGAAAGCTCATCAATGATTACAGCCTGAACCGAAAGCGGGTTTCTTTTATTCCTTTTGAATACCGCCTTGTCGTTTTTATCCCATTCGACTTCAAGCAAACGGTGAATCGTAAGAGCTTCTTTTCCGGTAAGCTCACTCATCCTTTTTGCTGCTCTGCCAGTGGGAGCGGCAAGCGCGACCTCAAGACCGCAGTTTTCAAAAACTCTCAGAATTCCGCGGAGCGTGGTGGTTTTGCCCGTACCCGGTCCGCCGGTAAGAATAAGTATTCCTTTTTCAACAGCAAGTTTTATTGCAAGGCGCTGACGGTCGTTATAACAGATACCGCCCACGAGCTCCGCATTCTTTATCTGTAAATCCACATCACGGGTTATGCCAGAGGCATATCTTTTAATAAAAAGCAAGGTCTGGGCGGCACTTCTTTCGGCTTCGTAAAGCTCGGGAAGAAAGATGAATTCTCTGCCGTAAACCTCATCCGAAATAAGTCTTTTTGCGGCGATAAGCTCATCAAGGCCGATTTCGGCCTCATCGCGGGTAGTACCGAGCAGAGACTCGCAGGGGGCGAATATGCTCTCCCTGGGCAGGCAGGTATGACCGTTGCGCAGATTATGTTTTATTATGTAAACAATACCTTCTCTTATTCTGCATTCATCGGCAGGCCTGTCGGAAAGCTTTTCCGCAATTCTGCAGGCTCTTTCAAAATCAATACCGACATTGAGGTTGCAAAGAAAATAAGGGTTTCTCTCAACGGTTTCAACAGCCGATTTTCCGAAAAGCCCGAAAACCTTCAGAGCCTCATTGGTGGTCATTCCGTATTTTTCAAGAGCGATAATCACATTTCTTTCAGCGGAAAGTTTAACGAAAAGGCGTGATATTTCCTTCGCCTTTTCTTTTGAAATTCCGTTTATCTTTGCCAGACTTTCAGGCTCATTTTCGATGATTTCAAAGCTTTTATCTCCGAATTTCGCCACGATTTTCTGCGCCGTTTTTTCTTTGACGCCCTTGATTATTCCCGAAGAGAGAAAGAAGAGCATTTCTTCGGCCGTTTCGGGTATGCTTCTGACACAGTTCTCTATTTTCAGCTGTTTGCCGAAGGTCGGGTGAACAGTCCATTCGCCGGAAAAGGTCAGCTTTTCGCCGACAAAGACATTGCCCACATTCCCCGTTGCAGTAAAATACTCACCGTCACTCGAAAACTCGAGGACAGTGAAGCCGTTTTCGCTGTTCTGATATGTAATGCTTTCAACTATTCCCGTAACGGATACCGATTCACTCATATATTACCCGATAATATAATTTAGAAAAAGTGAGAAGGCTTGTAAGCCGAGTTCTGTCATTTAAGGCAATCATCTGTCTATGCCGTACATTGCTGCACGGCTTTAGCCACCCGTCGGAGTATCGCCGAGCAAGCGACGGGGTATCCCCCTCCTCCGGTCGGTGTTGCTTCGGATAGGGTTTACATGGCCGCACGGTCTCCCGTGCGCCGGTGAGCTCTTACCTCGCCTTTCCACCCTTACCTGCAAGCAGGCGGTATATCTCTGTTGCACTTTCCCTAAGGTCACCCTCGGCGGCCGTTAGCCGTTATCCCGCTCTGTGAAGCTCGGACTTTCCTCACGCAGAAAAAATCTGCCCGCGACTGCCCGGCCTTCTCACGCTCATTATAATAAACTAAAGGAAGAAAAAAGTCAATTGTTTTGAGAAAAAGGAAAAGCACAGACAGCAGCAATAAAAGCCGATGTCTGTGCTTGTGTTTTACTGACCGAGGCTGTCGGTGATGTCAACGGTCTTTTTGTCGTTATAGCATTCAAATATTCCGTCAACATCCGCAGGCTTTGTCTTTGCCGTAATAAGGCTGACGAGCGGAACAATGACAAGCCCGCCGACCATGGCAAAAACGCCTGAATAAAGTGAATTTGTAAATACAAAGGAAAGCACGGGTATTCCTTCAACGGAAACGGCACCGAGAGAAATAAGAAGCTGAATTATTTCAAGCCCCACACCGAAAATGAAGGAAACAACGACCGATGCCTTTGTGGTCTTTTTCCAGTAAAGGCCGTAAAGGAAAGGTGCAAGGAATGCGCCTGCAAGTGCGCCCCATGAAACACCCATCATCTGAGCGATGAAAATGCTCTTGTTCTTTGCCTGCTTGATGGCGATAACGGCAGAGATAACAATAAATACAACGATGAAAGCTCTCATTATGAGCATCTTTGATTTTTCTTTCATTTCCTTCTTTGAAAGAGGAGCAATGAAGTCAAGGGTTATTGTTGAGCTGCTTGTAAGAACAAGAGAGGAAAGGGTTGACATGGAAGCGGAAAGAACAAGCACGATAACAATACCGATAATAACGGGTGAAAGTGTTGAAAGCATGGTGGGGATAACCGCATCAAAGCCTTCGCCGACAACATCAACATCATAAAGTCTGCCGAAGCCGCCCAGGAAATAACAGCCGCCTGCTACAACAATGGCAAAGAGTGTTGAAATAATCGTACCCTTTTTAATGGAATCTTCGTTCTTGATTGAGTAGAATTTACCGACCATCTGAGGAAGGCCCCAGGTGCCGAGAGAAGTAAGCAAAACAACAAAGAGCAGGAATACGGGGTTGGGGCCGAAGAAGGAGGCATACTGCCATCCGCCGTTGGGGCCTGTTGCAAGCTTTTCGGTTGCGGCAACAAGACCGCCGTTATCATTGAGAACGGAAAGAACAACGGCAACAATACCTGCAAGCATAATGATGCCCTGAATGAAATCGTTGATTGCCGCGGCCATATATCCGCCGATAAGCACATAGACACCCGTAAGGATTGCCATAACGATAACGCATACGGAATAATCAACTCCGTTGAATGCCATGGAGAAAAGTCTTGAAAGACCGTTGTAAAGGGATGCGGTGTAAGGAATCAGGAAAAGGAAGGTTATCATTGATGCCGCTGTTTTAAGTCCCTTTGAGTCAAATCTTGCGCCAAAGAAATCAGGCATGGTCTTTGAGGAAAGATGCTGAGTCATAATTCTTGTGCGTCTGCCGAGAATACTCCAGGCAAGCAAAGAACCGATAAAAGCATTTCCGAGACCTATCCATGTGGAAGCAAGGCCGAAATTCCAGCCGAACTGTCCCGCATAGCCTACGAATATAACCGCCGAAAAATATGAAGTACCGAATGCAAAGGCGCTGAGCCAGGGGCCGACCGAGCGTGAGCCGAGAACAAAGCCGTTTACATCCTGTGCATGTTTTCTTGATTTGATGCCTATGCCTATCATCAGTGCAAAGAAGCAGACGATAAGACACAACGTGATAATCATAGTTGACGTCATGATACATTACCTCTAATCTTTTTAACAGCATAATACTATTTCGGATAAATATACACTTTTATTTATAAAAAGTCAACCGTATTTATGATTTATGTATATTTTTACATAAATATTTTTGAAAAAAGCAGTGAAAGTGAAATCATTTCAGCATTTCCAGAAGCTCAGCTTCATCAATGACCTTTATACCGAGCTCATTCGCCTTTGTGAGCTTTGAGCCCGCGGCTTCACCGGCAACCACGAAGGATGTTTTTTTGCTGACACTCCCGGCGCATTTGCCGCCGTTTTTTTCGATAAGCTCGGCAGCTTCCTTTCTGCCGAGGGTGGGAAGAGTTCCCGTAACGACAACCGTCATCCCGGCAAGCTTTTCGGTGGAGCCCTCTTCCTTAAGAGCCGTCATATTTACTCCGCATTCTTCAAGCTCGTCGATAATCGCTTTGTTTCTGCTGTCGGAAAAATATTCAACAAGGCAGGCAGCAGTGGTTTCACCAACATCATTTATGGCTGTCAGCTCTTCAAGACTTGCCTCCATAAGCTCCCTTATTGAGCCGAAATGCTTCATTATATCCTTTGCGGTAGCTTTACCGACATTTCTCACGGCAAGTCCCGTCAGCAGCTTTGCGGCATCATTTTCTTTTGATTTTTCTATGGCGGCAAGGATTTTATCGGTATTCTTTTCTTTACCGATTATTCCTTTTTCGACAAGCTCATCCCTGTGATTTTTCAGCTTGTAAATATCGGCACAGCTTGTGAGATAGCCCTCAGCCGCAAGTGCGTCAACTATGGTTTCACCCAGACCCATGATATTCATACAGTCAATGGAGGTGAAATACGCAATTGTCCGCGTAAGCTGAGCCGGGCAGGTCGGGCTGACGCAGCGGATATCCGCCGTGTCTTCTTCACGGTAAAGCCTTGAGCCGCAGACCGGGCAGAACTCCGGAGCGGTAAACACCTTTTCGGGCTCACGGACACAGCCGCTGAGCTTCGGAATGATTTCCCCGCTTTTGTAAAGCTTATATGCTCCGCCGACGCCTATTTTCATTTCCGAAATATAATCCTGATTGTGCAGAGTCGCTCTTGAAACGGAAGTGCCGCAAAGGCGGGCGGCTTTTCCCGTTTCTTCATCGTGAAATACACCCGTAAATGTAAGCTTTCCCGTTCTGCCCACATCAACGATTATTTCATCAATAACGACTGTTTTTTCTTCAGGGGGATATTTATAGGCGATATGGCCGCCTGAATATTTGCTTCCCGCAGGAAAATCGTTTCTGAAAGCGACCTCATTTATTTTGACAACGGCGCCGTCAATGTCATATTCAAGGCTGCCTCTCATTTCGCCTATTTCGTCAATGGCTCTGACAACCTCTTCACCCGTTCTGCAAAGCTTATGGTTTACAACGGGAACACCCTTTGACGAAAGAATTTCAAGAGCTCCGATATGGTCCTTCATTATTTCGTCGGGACCTTTCTGAACATTGAAAATAAACATTTTCAGGCCACGGTCTCTTGTAACGGCCGGGTCAAGCTGTCTGAGAGTTCCGGCCGCAAGATTTCTGGGGTTTGCCGCAAGCTTTTTGCCGTTTCTTTCCTGCTCGGCATTGAAGCGGTCAAAATCTCCGTGACTCATGTATATTTCTCCCCTTATCTGCAGGGAGTCATAAGGCAGGTCAATAATTTCACGGGCGTCGGGTATCATACGGGCGTTGGCAGTTACATCCTCGCCTGTCTGTCCGTCACCTCTGCTTTCGCAAAGCTCAAGGTGAAGTCTGCCGTCGGCTTCGCTTTTTTTGTATCTGAGTGTGGCGGAGGCACCGTCAATTTTCGTTTCCACGGAAAAGGTACATTCGGGGTGAAGAGCGTGAACCTTGTCAACCCATGCGATAACATCCTCTTTTGTAAAAACATCCTCAATGGAAAGCATGGGAACATCGTGATTTACCTTGACACCGAATTCTCTTTTGACCGTTGCTCCGATTTTCTGAGTCGGTGAAGATGCCGTCACCCATTCGGGGTGCTCCTTTTCCGCCGCCTTAAGCTTAAGCATCAGAGAGTCATATTCAAAATCGCTTATTTCGGGCTCGTCATTGTCATAATAAAGCTTCATGTGATGTTCAATTACGGAAACGAGCTCATCATATTCGTTTTTATTCATCTGTCAACCATCCAGTTTTATTTAATAAAGCAGATTGAAAGAGCAAGAAGCATCTGTGCGGGGAAATATGCGCCCATATTAACAAGCTGTTTCTTGTAGGTCTTGTTTCCGAGGAAGCTGACACCCAGCATAAAATCGGAAAGGACAAACAGAAATGCTCCCACGGCAACAAGTATGCCTCCCGGGTTTCCCGCAGAAACAAGCCCGAGGTCAAGAGCCTTTGCAAACATAAAGCAAAGAACAAGGCAATAAATCATTATAGGCACAAGAAGCTTGCCGCCCTTGAGCTTTAAGCCGAAATAGAAGCAGATAAAGGCAACATAAAGAGCCGCCATGGTGATAATATCACGAACGGAAATGATTGTGCTTTCTCCCGAAATTGCAGATGCCGTTTTCCAGTAAGCGTATATAAACAGAACATGAGCCGCAAGAAAGCCGGAGCCGCCGATAATATAGCGGACTATACTGCCCTCAAAATGAAGAAGCACATCGCCGAGCCAGGAGCAGACAAATGCGATTATCAGAAGCCTTGCATAAAGGGAGCCGATATTCCCCGCATAAAGAGCGGCAACCACACCCGTTGCGACAAAAATCGTTGAACAAAGCATTTTGAGAAGCAATGTTTTCTTGCTGAAGCCCGGCTTTATGGCAACAAGGTAGCAGGGCGTTGCGACGCATTGGGCAAGTATAAGCAAGCCGAGAATGATAATAAACTTATTTTCAAACATTTTTCTTCCTCCGCGGTTTCATTTTGTATGTAATATAATGATTATACAATATTTTTTTCATTATTACAAATGATTTGTACGATTTTTTAATCAATAAAAAAATAGAGTGGCAAATACGCAAGCATTATGATATAATGCAGAAATAAGAAGAGAATGATAAGCTCCGGTAACCGTCTAATTTATATTGAATCCGGAAATATATTTCAGAACAGGAGAAAATCAAAATGAGTAAAAAAGAAAAACCCGCAAAAAAGAAAAAAGGTCTCAAAGTACTTGCCGTAATCCTTGCGGTAATAATCGTTTTTGTCGGTGTTACCACTATTCTTACGGTCATAGGCAACAAATCCAACCTCAATAAAGCAAAGTCATTCCCCGCCGCAGACTGCCCGCTTGAATGCAAAAATGTTTCAAACGGTGTATGGGATATTGTTTCCGACAAAGAGCTTAAAATAGTTCAGCTCACCGATGTTCACCTCGGCGGAGGCTGGATGAGCACAAAGAAAGACTCCATGTCACTCAACGCCGTAGCAGCCATGCTCAGCAAGGAAAAGCCCGACCTTGTAATCGCCACCGGCGACATTGCTTATCCCGTTCCCTTCCAGGCAGGTACATTCAACAACAAATCCGGCGCAAAGCTTTTTGCAGAGCTTATGGAAACGCTCGGCATATACTGGGTTGTGAGCTTCGGCAACCACGATACGGAAGCTTATTCATATTATACCCGTGAAGAGATAACCGATTTCTATACAAGCGGAAGCTATCCCCATTGTCTGCTTCAGGCTGGCCCCGAGGATGTTGACGGCTGCGGAAATCAGATTTTCAGAATTGTAAACAGTCAGGGCATAATCACAAGAGGCCTCTTTATAATGGACTCCCACTCCTACATTGACGGCGATATTTTCGGCATCATGTGGAAATATGACAACATTCATGAAAATCAGGTAAGCTGGTATAAAGACACAGTCAAGGCAATGAATGATGAAAACGCCGCCAAAGGTGTCACGGGCAAAACCGTTCCCACCAGCATATTTATGCACATTCCTCTTACGGAATATAAAGATGCCTGGAATGAATATCTTGACAACGGCCGTAAGGACACCGAAAATGTTAAATTCAGATACGGTACCACCGGTGAAAAGGGCAACGGCATATACTGCGGTATTCATGAGGATGACCTTTTTGAAACCATGCTTGAGCTCGGCTCAACCGACTCCGTTTTCTGCGGCCACGACCACCTGAACAACTTCTCGGTAAACTATAAGGGCATTGACCTTACCTACGGAATGAGCGTTGACTATCTTGCCTACCCCGGAATTTATAAAAAGGGAAGTCAGAGAGGCTGCACCGTTCTCACAATCGGTACCGACGGAAGTATCAAATGGGAGCCCAAGAATTATTATACCGATGATTATGTCTCCTACTATGAAAAAGAACAGGTTGAAATGCAGAATCTTGACGAGCATAAATAAAATATAAACACAGGGCTGCCGCATTCAGCTGTTGATGTAATGCGGCAGCCCTTTGCAATATGACAAAAAGCACAGGCAGATTAAACTGTCTGTGCTTTTTCTGTTCGTTTTTTTGTCAGAGCTTATTTATACTTACGCTTACGAGCTGCCTCTGACTTTAATTTTTTCTTAACTGAGGGCTTTTCGTAATGCTCTCTCTTGCGAACTTCCTGAATAACGCCGTCTCTTGAAGTCTGTCTCTTAAATCTTCTGAGTGCGCTTTCGAGTGACTCGCCTTCCTTAACTTTTACTGTGCTCACTGTATTTCCCTCCCCTCATTTTTAACAGGGACTGATAATCCTCGTAATTTACTGTACGATTATACTATATTCTTTATGCTGTTGTCAACAGTTTTTTGTTGCGGTTTGCAATTTTTATTGCGGCTTTACAACAATATTGACAAGTCTGCCCTTAACATAAAGCTCCTTGACAATCTTCATGCCGTTTACGCAGGCAGCAACCTTTTCGCTTTCCTTGGCGGCGGCAAGAGCCTCTTCGTCGGAAGCATCGGCGGAAACAACGATCTTATCCTTGACCTTTCCGTTGACCTGAACTGCGATTTCAACCGTATCGTCAACGCACTTTGCCTCGTCGTAAGTGGGCCAGCTTTCAAAAGCAATGGTATCGTCATGGCCGAGTATCTGCCAGATTTCCTCGCAGATGTGGGGGCAGACGGGGCTGAGCATCTTGATAAGACCCTCTGCAAATTCTCTCGGGCAGGAACCGGCTTTATAAACTGCATTTACAAAAATCATCATCTGGCTGATAGCGGTGTTGAAAGCAAGGGTTTCAAAATCTCCGCTGACCTTTCTGACGGTGACATTATATATCTTTTCGAGCTCTGCTCTCTTGTCTTCTGAAATATTTGCTTCTTCTGTGAAGAAATTCCAGACACGGGTGATGAATCTCTTTGCACCTTCAACGCCCTGATTGCTCCAGGGCTTTGATGCCTCAATGGGGCCCATGAACATTTCATAAAGTCTGAGGGTATCTGCACCGTAATCACGGACTATATCTGAGGGGTTGACAACAAATTCGGGGAATCTCTTGCCCATCTTGATGCCGTTTGCGCCGAGAATCATGCCCTGATGAACAAGCTTCTTAAAGGGCTCCTTTACGGGTGAAACGCCCTGATTGTAAAGGAAGCGGTTCCAGATTCTTGAATAAATCAGATGACCGACTGCGTGCTCCGGCCCGCCGATATAAAGGTCAACGGGAAGCCAGTGCTTAAGAAGCTCCGGGTCACCGATAGCCTTGTCATTCTTCGGGTCAATATATCTGAGGAAATACCAGCTTGAGCCTGCGGAGCCGGGCATTGTCGAGGTTTCTCTCTTGCCCTTTACGCCGTCTTTTTCGTAGTATTTCCAGCTTTCGGCATTTTCAAGAGGTGCCTGACCGTTTTTGCCCTTATAGTCCTCAAGCTCGGGAAGAACAAGAGGAAGCTCTTCATCGGCAAGAACATGGATTTCTCCGTCTTCGGTATAGAAAACGGGAACGGGCTCGCCCCAGTAACGCTGTCTTGCGAATATCCACTCACGGAAATGATAGTTGGTCTTTCTTCTGGCAACTCCTGCTTTTTCAAGCTTGACGGTAATTGCTTCCTTGGCTTCTTCAACGGTAAGACCCGTGAATTCCTCGGAATTGATAAGACGGCAGCCCTTGCCGAGATAATCGCCCTTTTCAAAGGCACATTCGGAAACATCCGCTCCGTCAACGACCTGAATCATGGGGATATTGTGAACAACGGCATACTCAAAGTCACGCTGGTCATGACTGGGAACAGCCATAACCGCGCCCGTGCCGTAATTGGCAAGTACGAAATCGCCGATATAAACGGGAACTTCTTTTCCGTTTACGGGGTTGATTGCATAAACGCCCTTAAGAGGACAGCCGGACTTTGTTTTGTTGAGCTCTGTTCTGTCCATATCCGTCTTTTTGACGGTTTCTTCTATGTATGCGTTTACTTCATCTTTATTTTCAATTCTCGGCATAAGCTCCTTGACAAGATTTCCGTCGGGAGCAAGCACCATAAAGGTGATACCGTAAATTGTTTCAATACAAGTGGTGTAAATTGAGAACTGACCGCCGCCTGCGATTTTGAAATCCACCTCAACGCCGGTGCTCTTGCCTATCCAGTGGCGCTGCATATCCTTGGTGGATTCGGGCCAGTCAATTTCTTCAAGGCCTTCAAGAAGCTCTTCCGCGAAAGCTGCCTGGTCGATAACCCACTGCTTCATGTTCTTACGGATAACGGGATAACCGCCGCGCTCGCTCTTGCCGTCAATTACTTCATCGTTGGCAAGAACCGTACCGAGCTCCTCACACCAGTTTACGGGAATATCAACAAGCTTTGCATAGCCTTTAAGATAAAGCTGTTTGAAAATCCACTGGGTCCACTTATAGTAAGAGGGGTCGGAGGTTGCAACCATCTTTGACCAGTCATAGTCAAAGCCCAGCTCTTTAAGCTGACCGGAGAAGGTACGGATATTATCCTGAGTAAAGCCGTTGGGGTTGTGTCCCGTCTGAACGGCATACTGCTCTGCGGGAAGACCGAAGGAATCATAGCCCATGGGATGAAGAACATTATAGCCCTGCATTCTCTTCATACGGGAAACTATATCCGTTGCGGTATATCCTTCGGGATGACCTGCATGAAGGCCTACACCCGAGGGATAAGGAAACATATCAAGAGCGTAGAATTTGGGCTTTGAAAAATCCCACACATCAGTTTTGAAGGTTTCGTGGTCCGCCCAATACTTCTGCCACTTTTTTTCTATATTTTTGTAATCGTACTGTGCCATTGTCAATACCCCTTTTCTTATGATTCTCAATCCTCGGTGATAATATCCGAGAGGTCAATTTCTTTTGCGTCCGTCCAAAGGCGTTCAAGGTTATAATACTCTCTGCTGTCCTTGTCAAATATATGAACAAGCACAGTGCCGTAATCGAGAAGTATCCAGCCCGTTGCCCTGCCTTCGATGTGCTCGGGGTCAAGGTCAAGACGCTTTTTTATTTCATATTCAACATCATCGGCAAGTGAACGGGTGTGAGTGTTGGAGGTGCCCGACGCAATAACAAAAACATCGGAAACAATGGTAACCTCTTCCGTTTCAATAGCAACGATGTCAATGGCCTTTTTTTCATCAAGAACCTTTGCTATCTCTTTTGCGAGCTGCTTTGAATCTGTCATATAAATTCTCCTCAGAGTTCAAAATGTTTCAACATATCATTATAACAATCTACGGTGGAGGGATGAACGGGTCTGTCCTTTGCCGTAAGACTGTTTATTGTGTATCTGCTTGTGTAGAGCATGGCATGCTCAAGACTGATATCGGCAAGCTTTCTGACGACCCCGACATCGGGATAATCTCTGTCTGCCGAAATAAAATCCGCCGTATAGACTATTTTTTCCATAAGGCTCATGCCGGCTCTGCCCGTGGTGTGCCATCTTATTGCTGTCAGTATTTCCTCATCGTCAACAAGATTGTTTTTCTTAAGGAAAACGGGGCCCGTCATCTGATGCCAGACCTTGTGATTTTTAAGCTCGAGAGCGGTGGGGTTTTCAATAAGCAAAAGCTGCTCGGCCGGTGTCATACACTTTGTAACATCATGAAGCAGACCCGCAAGCTTTGCTTTTTCTTCATCGGCACCGTACATTTTCGCAAGCAGCCCGGCGCTCTCGCTGACACATTCGCTGTGATAAAGGCGGTGAGGGTCAAGCAGCTTTGCCAGCATTTCGCGGTATGTATCAAAGCCGTCATCGTAAAGCTTGTTGCTTCTGATATAATCCGCAACCTTTTCATCAAGAAGCCCCGCGCAGTCGCTGTTGTTTCTGAGTGCTGCTCTGAGCTGAGTGGAACTGAGTTCAAACGGTTCGATATCAAGGAAAATGATTTTTTCTCTCTGCCCGGCAGTAAAACCGGAGAGATCGGCCCTGAAGCCTTTTTCTCTTGATGCCGCCGCAAGATAAGCAAGCGAAAGTATTTCTTCCCACCTGTACCACCCGGTAAAGGTTTCAAGCATATCCGAGCCGACCATAAAATACAGCTCATCATCGGGATATATTCTGCGAAGCTCTCTCAATGTGTCAACCGTATAGCTTTTGTTTCCCCTTTTCAGCTCCGTATCGGAGATTTCAAAACGGGGTGAATCAAAAGCGAGAGTGCACATTTCAAGTCTGTCTTTTCCGCTGACAAGTGAGCCCGCCATTTTGTGAGGCGGAATGCAGGACGGAATGACAATCACCTTGTCAAGACCCAGCGCATCCGCAACACCGTCGGCAAGGCGGCGATGACCGACATGGGGAGGATTGAAGGTTCCTCCGAAAATACCGATTTTCATATTATTTTATGTTTACTCTCTTATGCATGATATTTGCTGTCAGGAAGAAATAAAC
>JAZUJJ010000110.1:0-54281 GCA_045642725.1 Acutalibacteraceae bacterium | reverse complement strand
CAAAGTTATAAGCCATGTTATTATAGGTGTCGGCTAAAAAGTCGAGTGCGAAATCTTTACAATAATCATAAAAAACCATTGCGCCCACACCGAGGCCGCCGTAACCGACGCTGTTCCAGTTGGTTTTTGACCATTTCCACCAGTTCTGGGAAAGTATCTTGCCCTTTGAAACGTCAAATGATTTTTTCTGAACTGATTCTGCGTAGAACTTTACCTGCTCCTCGCTGAGATAATCGTAAAGCCAGTTTGTTCCGAGAGAAACCGAGAAAGTGAGTTCCGCGGTATCAAGAAAATGGTTTTCGTGCCAGTCGGGAAAATTGCAGGCGTTTGTCATTTCCTCAGCGCATCTTGCTGCATATTTTTCTTCTCCCGTCATGCGCCACATGAAGCCGAGACATATGACTCTTTCAAGAATATTTCTTGCTGTTTCGAGAATGCTGTCCTCTTCATCGTCAAGTATATATCCTCTGGGCTCAACTTCAATCAGCTCGTCGGCACATTTGCCGACAAAGTCAAAATATTCGTTAAGCTTTTCGTTATCTCTTGTTTCAAAATCAGCTTTGATTCTTGCAAAGTCTTCATCCGTACCGAGAACGAAAACCTTTGATTCAGTTCTGCTTTTTATTGCTTCCCTGACCTGTTTTTCGGTGACGGTAACGGGATTCGGTTTCAATGTGATGTAATCAAGCCCCATTTTCGCCGTGTCAACAAGCATTATTCCGAGACCGGGCAGAAGATTTGAAAGGAAAAGTTGAATGACAAGCAAAATCGGAAGTACGCTTCTCAAAACAACCTCGTTTTTTCTTTTTCTCAGATGTTTTCCCATAGTTTTCTCAGCCTTTCCGTATCTTTTATCAGATTTTCCGCTTTTGAACCTTTGGTAAATTCAATGAGCAGACCGTTTTTGAAATCAAGTTCTTTAAGCCAGAGAAGGATTTTTTCCGTGAATTTGTCATCTTTTTTGTGAAAACGCTGAAATTTGACAAGCTCCGAAAATGAAATGTGAACGTCGGTAACATAATCTATAAGGGCAAAGAGTTTTTCTTTGTCTTCCTTTTCGTTTCTGTACCATGATTGATAATAGGTTTTGATGTTGTCACAGCCGACATCATTCAGAAATTTAAGGGATGATTCTGTTGTGTCATTATAAGTATTGGGGTGACACTCGTTGCTGATTATGAGATTGAAGCTTTTTGCCGTTTCTGCGGCTTTGCGTGCATCCTCAAGAATGAGATTGTATTCTTTTTCGGATGTGCTCCGGCTTCCCTTTGTGCCGAGCCAGGTACGTATGCAGGGTGCGCCGAGCTGAGCCGCCGTTTCGCAGATCAGCGCCCATTCGTCGGCCTTGCCGCTTCCGATCCGGTAATATGTGCCGAAGGCACTGCACAGTATTCCGTTGTCATCGCACAGCTTTCTGGCCTTTACGGCATCCGCAGGGGTTCTGATATGGCGGTCGGAGCCCCATTCAATTATTTCGGCTTTTGCCTTTACGGCAATTTCCGCAACCTCTTCAACGGAGTACGGGCGCAGTGAGGTGCTTGTAAATCCTATCATAATGACCTCTCAGTTGTTTTCAGCAGTTTTTCAAAGACGGTTTTTTCTGTCGGGATGGGCTTCACGGGGATGAAGCTTACATCTTTTGCGGAAGTAACGGTCACAAATTTTCTGTATTCTTTGTCCTCACCGAGGGGGCGGCCGTTCTTAACACATATACTTCCGCCTCTTGAGCCGAAGGCTTCGGCGCAGGCGATGATTGTGCGGCAAAGGGC
Source organism: Acutalibacteraceae bacterium (assembly GCA_045642725.1). Classification (GTDB taxonomy): domain Bacteria; phylum Bacillota; class Clostridia; order Oscillospirales; family Acutalibacteraceae; genus CAG-177. The sequence goes on along the minus strand of JAZUJJ010000110.1, from coordinate 52,512 downwards.
GGCGGCACTGATTACGGTGTGACGAAGTGTAAAATAGTCGCTGTATTCGCTTTCCGAGCTTACGGCAGCCGAGCTTTCAAAATTACTGCTCAGCTTTTCAAGCTTCGGCAGGAATTCTTTTATTTTGTCAATGTCACGGTAAACTCCGGCACAGTCCGACATACCGACAGAAACAAAACGCTTTATTTCTTCAAGATTGCTTTTCTCGGAAAGTGTCGGCAGAGTGACGGCGGGAGCAAAAGCAGGCTCCGCCTTCGGCTTTATCTGTGCAAGCCTGCGGGCGATTCTTACGGCACCTGTCTGAGTGTCGTTCAGCGCCGAGCCTCCGGGGCGGCGTATGCCGAAATGCCCGGCGGCCTCACCTGCGGCAAAAAGATTTTTTACTGAGGTTTCACCGTTTATGTCGGTTTTTATTCCTCCGTTGTTGTGCTGAGCACAGACACCGATTTCAAGGGGCTCTTTTTCAAGGTCAATACCGTTATCAAGATACAGCTTAACGGCCTTGGGGTTGAGCTTTTTGAGCCTTTCAAAAGGCGTTGGTGCAAGGCAATCGGCATCGGAGAGATATTTTTTTGCTTCATCCGACAGCTTTTCAAAATCAAATCCGGCAGGGTCAGTGCGGTAATCCATGAATACCCGTCTTCCTTTTTTCAGCTCTTCGAAAACAAGAAGGTCGATTTCGGAAGAGCCTTCCGCTTTTTCGGAGTCAAAGGGCCATTGATAGCCTTTCAGAAAGACCTTTGAGTACATTTCCGCTTCATTGCCGTGTCGGGTAAGAAATTCATTCTTGTTTCCGTTTTCGTCAACGGAATAATATTTCGGAACGACCTGCTGATAGCTTCCCGAAAGATTCCAACGGAATTTAACGGAGGCTATGCCGTATTGCCATTCCTGAAAATTGGCAAGCTCTGCACCTGCCTCAACTGCAATTCCCGTTGCGCCCCTCTGACACTCGGGGAAAACGGAACGGCTGTAAATTGCGGCAGGTGCTCCGGTACACATAACTACCGCACCGGAGAATATGTTTTTGATTTTATTTTCAAAAAGGCAGGTCACGCCTTTGCAGACACCGTTTTCCGTAATGAGCTTTACGGCAGTGTGGCCGTCAAGGATTTCTATACCGAGTTCTTTTACTTTCTTTTCAAGAGCCGTTGTCATGAATTTTGAGGTCAGAGGTCCTGCGGATGTAGCTCTCTGGGTCATATCATGGTCGGTGCGGTAGCCGGCAAATCTGCCGTATTCATCTTTCGGAAAACTAACGCCGAGCTCGTTGAGGTGCATAAAGCAGGTAAGGCTTTCACTTGCCATTACAAGGGCGTGATCTCCGTCGGTTGAGCCACCGGCAAAAAGGTCTTCGGCCATTTTCTTAACGCTGTCGCCGCAGTCGGAGCATATATCAAGCTTATAGTAGGTCTGCTTGTCACTGCCGGCGTTTCTTGATGTGCCGTAGTTTACATTTTCCGTCAGAATGCATATATCCTTAATGCCGAGTGAAAAAAGTCTTTCCGCGGCGGCAAAGCCTGCGGCACCGCTGCCGATAATTATTACATCGTAACTGTTTTTCATAATCTTCTCACACTGAATCCGCCGTCGGCATTTATTACCGTGCCCGTGCAGAAATCAAGCTTTCCGCTTGCGGCGGCTTCAACGGCAGAGGCAACATCATCAGGCTGTCCCATTCTCTTTATGGGCGTAAGGCCTGCGTCAATAAGAGTCTCGTATTTTCCTTTTACGCATTTTGTCATATCTGTTTCGATTATGCCCGGTGAAACCTCAAAAACGCTTATGCCGTCTTCCGCAAGGCGTGCGGCAAAAAGCTTTGTGAACATGGAAATGGATGCTTTTGAAATGCAGTATTCCGCTCTTTCCACCGAGGCTGTATAGGATGAAAGGGAGGAAATGAAAATTATTCTTCCGCTTTTGTTTTTGCGCATAAGGTTTGCGGCAAGCTGTGAAACAAAGAATGTACCTTTTTGATTGATGTTAAGCACATAGTCAAAATCCTCGGGGCTGATTTCAAGCATATCCCTGCGCACCTTCGGCGCAACTCCGGCGCAGTTTACAAGCAGGTCAATGCTGCCCTTTGCTTCAAGATATTCCTTCAGATTTTCTCTCGCACTTTCGTCGGAAATGTCACAGGGGATATAGTCGGCTTCACCGCTTTTAACCATGGCTTCGGCTTCCTGAGATAAGCTTCTTGCCGCAATAAGACAGCGATAGCCGCAGGCGGTAAGCTTTTTTACCACCGCAAAGCCTATTCCGCGGCTTCCGCCGGTAACAACAGCATACATATTATCATTCCTTCCCGAGAACATATTTTTTGTAGTAGGGCATATAGGTTTCGCTGTCCCTGACCGGGCAGCCGGTAACACTGCCGTGGCGCATAAGCTCTGTGCATTTACCGCAGGCAAGGCAGCATTTTGATTTGTTGAGCTTGCCGTTTTTCAGATAGTCACGGTAAAAATCCGGGTAACAGAAGGTCATTCTGCCAAAGCCCGCAAAGGAGGCCGCACCGTCTTCAAGTATTTTTTCGGCATAATCAATGCTGTTTACTCCGAGATATGAAAGACCCGAAATAATCATTTTGATTCCGGGGAATGAGCTTTGAAGCTCTTTTGTTATTTTCAGTATTCTCTTCTCGCCCTCTTCGCCGCTTTCGGGTGCGTTGATGCAGGGACGGTTTATGTGAGGAATGAGATAGGGATTGCCGAGGGTGACATTTATCAGCTCAACACCCATTTCGCTGAGCTTTGAAATTATCTTTTTTGTTTCTGTAAGGTCTATATCGTTGTTTTCATCAACACCGAAGCCGTAAGGGTAGGGGAAACAGTCACAGGCATTCAGACGGGTGGTGATAAACATATTTTCGCTTATATGTGCCTTGACCTCTTTCAGACAGTCAAAATAAAGCCTTGTTCTGTTTTCAAAGCTTCCGCCGTATCTGCCTTCTCTGTCAAAAGCACTGAAAAGCTCGTTGAAAAGATAGCCGTGACAGCCTTTGACATCAATACCGTCAAAGCCCGCATAAGCGGCAAGCTCTGCCGCTTTTCCGTATTTCTTTACTATACCGTCACAGTATTCGTCGGTAACGACCTTAAAAGGCTGACTTTCTTTTCCTTTTTCCCAAAGAGAGTTGCGATAGGCAACAAGAGGCTCGGGGGTGTCCTTCGGCTTGCTCCATCTGCCGCTGTTGGTTGCCTGCATGATTATAACGGGCTCAAAGCCGACGGCGGCTTTTGCCATTGCTTTTATCTCGGCCACAAGGTCACGGAAGCTGTCCTTCGTGTTTTCGTTTATGTAAAGCTGGCGCGGATTGGCACGGCACTCGTCGGAAACCGCCGTTGCCTCAAACCAGATTATACCCGCTCCGCTTTCGGCGAAACGGAGATAACGGCGGCGCGTCAGCTCACTGATGCTTCCGTCAAAATTACCGTCACAGCCCTCCATGGGGTGGAAAACAACTCTGTTTTGTATTTCTCTGCCGTAAATAACGACTTTTTCATTTATCAGCATATTTTTTCTCCTCTGTTTTACATATTGTCGCTGAAAAACAGGAGCGCATTTGTTATTTCAACCTCGTGCTTACCGTTGAAAATAACCGGATGAAAATTCTGCTCTGCTCCGGCAGCGGCATAGATTTTCTTTATTTCACCGACTGCCTTCACGGAGCCGTCAACGGTAAACAGCTTATCCTTTTCTCCTGCCTGCATCATAAGCTTACGCGGTGCGACACAGCAGGCATAGTCATACATATCTCCGCCTGCGTATATACCCGGAATGTAATTGTCGGGGCAGTGCCAGCGAGCAAGAATACTTGTGCGGAAGGTGTTGATATATCCGCAGACACAGCATTTTCCGATTCTTTCGTCAAGGCAGGCTGTATAAAGTGAAACAAGCCCGCCGCCGGAAATACCCATACAGCCGATTTCACTGCAGCCGTATTCGTTTATCAGCAGGTCAACACAGCAAATTGCCTGATAAATTCTCAGACCTGCCGCCGTAAACCCGTATATAAGAGCGTGATGTGAAACCGTGTCGCAGGAGCTGCCGTAAAAGGGAATGTGCAAATCTTTTTTCAGTCTCGCTTCACCGAAGCCGATAAATTCGGGCACAATGACCGTATGACCTTTCAGAGCAAGCTGCTGAGCAAAATTCTTCTGATAGTTGTCAAGAAAATTTATTGCTCTGTATTTTCCGTGCTTGCTTTGCCGGATAATCTGTCTTGCTCCGTAACCGTGGCCGCAGAAGGCGGCAACTCCGCTTTTTGTCGGATTGTCGGGAATAAGCACATAGCAGAGCATTTTCAGATTTCTGCAAATCTCAACGCTTACCGTTTCGAGAGTATAGCTCTGACGGTGTTCCTTTTTTATGACCGAGGGCTTCAATTCTGCTGATTTGAAAGGTATTTTGTCAATACCGAGAAAGGAACGCAAATCACTTCTGAGCTTTGCGGATGCAGTGAAAAACTCTTCTTTATTTCCGATATTTTCAAAAGGGGATTTAACGGATTCGGGCAGAGAAGCAAAATAATCGTCGGGGCAGTAACATTCTTTTTTCATTGCTTACCCTCCGTGTTATTTGCTCTCGCTTGCGGAAAGAGCATCGTCAAGCTCCTTCTGTGATTTTTCTTCTCTCTGTTTGCGGTATGCTTCAAGCTTTTCGCTCATGGCATTTTCATCAAATTTGTAGAAGAACATGGGTACGGCCTGAAGCAGCATACCGATTGCACCGAAGGCTGTGAGCATGAAGAAAATGGTGTTGAGCAAATGAGTGTAGTCAATGCTGATGATTTCACCGGCAGAGGAAACACTTTCGATAATGCTCGGGATTTTTGTTGATTCAATAAGAGGTACGGTGTAATTTTCGCTTATCTGAGCCATTCTTTCGGCGTTGTAGCCGAGCTTGTCAATTACCGTGAGAACCACAACATTGAAAACGGCAACCGAAATTTTATAAAGCAGACCTTTCATTGAATAAGCTGTTGCTTCAAGGCGTTCATCGGTCTTTATTTCAAGGTCATCCGTAATATCCGCAAACATTGCAACAATGAGGACAAGGCTCATGCCTACGGGGAAATTGGTGAAAAATCTCATTACGGCATAAACAATGAAGCCGGGAAGAGTGTTGTAGGGCAGAATGTAAACGCCGACGATGTATGTTGCAAAGCACATAATTCCGCCCACAACGGACTGAAGAATCCAGAGAGTCTTTTTTGACATCTTTTTGAGCAGGGGAGGAACTATCATCATTGAAAGCATGTATGCAATACCGCTTGAAACGGAAAGCACGGTGGGCAGAATGGAAACGGCGGTAAGCTGAGGATTCTTTCCGAGAAGATTTTCAAGGAAAAGATTTATTTTATCCATGGGAAGAATTCCTATGCAGTTCCAGTTTGCAAAATAGGGCAGGAACATTGAGCCGATATTTATCATACCCGTAAAGAATGAGCAGAAAAGCAGAACTATCATCCGCTTATCCGTGAATATTATTTTGAAGCTCTTGCGGTTGCTGAGCTTGCGGGGCGGGATATATACCTTTTCTTTTATGCCGAAGAAGGACCAGATAATAAAAATTGCACCTGCCACGGCGAAAATGAGGGCAGACCAGAAATAACCCCAGTCGGTCGTGTCCTTTTTGCCGTTGCCCAGCATTCCTATGGAGAGCCAGATGAATACGGTGGGCAGAACTGTTCCGAGTGAGCCTATGGTCTGTGACCATGAAACGGCGGAAACTCTTTTATCCTTCTGAGGGAATACCAGCGGAGTCATACTGTTGAACGGAATTTCAAGGCCCGTATATGCGGTGATGAAAAGCATATAGCAGATAAGGGCAAAAACGAAGTTGCCCGCATTGCCGATAAATTCACCGTTTTTATACATATCCCAGCTTGAGGGGAAACGAATGGGCGCAAAAAGCAGAGTTGTGATTATGACAAGGGGCGGAGTCATCCAGATAAGGTAAGGTCTGCATTTGCCCCACTTTGAGCGTGTTTTTTCGACCAGAACGCCCATAAGAGGGTCATTGATGCCGTCCCACAGCTTTGTACCGAGTATAACCACGGAAGCGAGTGTCATGCTCAGCTTCAGTACATCTGTCATGAAAACATTAAATACCGTATAAACCGTGGAATTTATGAAAAACATTCCGAGAGGAAGCATGGAAAAGGCAATGATTTCTTTGGTTGTTGCACTTTTTAAGTCAAGTTTTTTTCCCATTTTTTTACCTGCTTTCAAATCTGAATTCAATGATGTTTGCTTTACAGCTTTCTTCATCGGTACCGATATATGCCTTGTATGCAATATCCTCGGTTATGAAGCCTTTGTTTTCGTCATAATAGGCAAGGTCCTCTTTTGCGACCTCAAGGGTTACTTTCTTTTCTTCACCGGGAGCAACACTGATTTTGGCAAAATCGGAAAGAACCTTAAGCGGACGGTCAACGGCACTGTCTACCCAGGAGGTATAAAGCTGAATGACCTCGGCGCCTTCTCTGTCGCCTGTGTTTGCAACGGTGGCTTCAAATACCGCTTTATCTTCATTTATACCGGTGAGCTTACAGTCTTTCAGCTCGAAATCCGTATATGAAAGGCCGAAGCCGTAGGGATAATCCGGCTTTCTGCCGAATTTTTCAAGGGCTTTGTAACCCTGATAATATCCGTAATGCTGTTCAAGAGAAATCCAGTTTACTTCGGGGTAATCCGAATCCTTTTTGGCAATGGCAAAGGGAAGCTTACCCGAAGGATTGACTTTGCCGAAAATTATGTCGGCAATGGCGTTTCCGCCCTCCATGCCGGGATAATATGCCATGAGAATGGAGCTGACATCATTTTTCCATTCGTTCATTCTGATTACATTTCCGCCCATGACAACTGCCGCCGTGTTTTTATTGAGGGAAGCCGCTTTCTTGAGCATGGCCGCTTCTTTTTCTTTAAGACCGAGGTCTTTTCGGTCTCCGCCGATAATGAAGATATATTCGCCCTCGTCACCGTGACGCATTCCGCAGACGATGATGACCGCATCGGCATTTCTGATGACCGACGCTTTCTTTTCAACGCTCGCGGAGGGGATAAAGCTGACATTTACATCGGCGTAGTTTTCACGAAGAGCCTGAATGAAGGTCTTTACATAGGGCGGATGAACCTGACTTGAACCGTAGTCACCGATGTTTTCAACATTGGCAAGGTCACCGACAACGGCGAGATTTTTCACCTTTGTTCTGTCAAGGGGCAGAAGCTTATTGTCATTCTTTATGAGAGTTATGGATTTTTCCGCAACTTCTCTTGCAAGGGCAATGTGCTCGGGACAGGCAATGAGGGATTTTCTGTATTCCTTTTCGTCCTTGGCACGGGTAAACGCAAACAAAGTTCTGACTATGCGGAAGCAGGCTTCGTCAAGCTGCTCCATTGTTGCCTTGCCTGTTTTGATTGCCAGTTTTACCGCGGGAACGGTATATTTGCGGCGGATATTCATTTCAACATCAAGGCCGCCTTTGAGACCGCCGGAGGTGCTGTGAAGGCCGAAGAAGAAATCGGAGACCACAAAGCCGTCAAAATCCCATTCGCCTTTAAGGACATCACGCAGCAGATATTTGTTTGCACCGTTGAATGTACCGTTATAACGGTTATATGAGCTCATTACCGCTGCGGCTCCGGCGTCGATACATTTTTTGAAATGCGGCAGATAAACTTCTCTTTCCGTTCTTTTGTCAGCTGTGACATTGACCCAGAAACGGGAGTTTTCCATGCTGTTGAAAGCATAGTGCTTGATGCAGGCGATTACATTTTCACTCTGAACGCCTTTAACAAGAGCGACGCCCATTTTTCCGATGTGAACGCTGTCTTCACCGTAGGTTTCCTGGCTTCTGCCGCCGCCGGGATTGTAGGGCAGATTTATGCACACGCCGCCGTAAAAATTGCCGCCGTGAGCTCTGATTTCTTCACCTATGGCATGACCTACTCTTTCTTCAAGCTCCGGGTCAAAGGTCGCACCTCTTGCCATGGTTACGGGGAAGCAGGTGGAATTGCCGCAGACACAGCCGCGGGGACCGTCGCAGAATTTTATCTCGGGAAAGCCGAGCCTGTCACAGCCTCCGGCAGGATAAGGAAAGCTGTTGTAGCTTCCGATACCCATACTGTCAATGTAACGGCAGTTTCCGGCAATAAGATGTACTTTTTCTTCAAATGTCATCTGAGAAACGAGATTGCGGGCTTTTTCCGACTGGGCAAGTCTGTATTCTTTATTGCATATCATTGCTTTTATCTCCCTTATTTATTATCTGCGGACAAGGCCGCTTATGTTGCCTTTCATTACTGCTTCGACCTCGGAAACGCTGACACGGTTGAAATCGCCCTCCACGGTGTGCTTAAGCGCACCTGCCGCCGCGGCAAAGCCGATGATTTCGTTATAATCCGTATATGTGCCGAGTGCGTGAATAAGCCCTGCGGCAAAAGCATCGCCGCCGCCTACACGGTCAACTATATGCACGGGATAAATATCGGAAAAGTAAGATTTGCCGTTTGTGAAAAGCATCCCCGCGTAATTGTTGTCGCTGGCACTCATGCTTTCTCTGTAAGTGAGGGCAACTGCTTCAAAGCCGAAGCGGTTTGCCGCCTTTTCGGCAATTCCGGTATAATCTTCTTTTTTCAGCTTGCCGTATTCTCCTGCCGATATGCCGAAAACATCATTTAACGAGCCGTCGTTGGCAATAAGAATATCGGTATATGGCATAAGCTCCGACATGACCCCGGCGGCTTTTTCTTTTGCCCACAGCTTACTGCGGTAGTTAAGGTCACAGCTGACCTTTATGCCTTTTGATTTTGCCGTTTTAAGAGCGGCAAGCAGGATTTCGGCAACATTGTCACCGAGAGCCGGGGTGATGCCCGTATAGTGAAATACATCTGCTCCGTCAAGAAGTGTGTCAAAATCAAAATCCGTCGGTTCTGCCGTGCTTATTGATGAATGAGCACGGTCATATATGACTTTTCCGGGGCGAAGGCTTGCGCCTTTTTCAAGGAAGTATATTCCCATTCTTTCTCCTCCCCGTGCTATGCCGTCGGTGTTCACTCCGAATGAACGAAGCTCCTTAATGCAGGCGTCGCCGATTTCGTTTTTGGGCAGCTTTGTTATGTAAGCGGTTTCATCACCGAAAGCCGAGAGAGAAAGCAGAACGTTTGCTTCACTTCCGCCGAAGCAGGCATCAAAAGAGCCTGTCTGTAAAAATCTTCCGTAACCGGGAGGGGAAAGACGGAGCATGATTTCTCCGAAAGCCGTGATTTTCATATATTTTCCGCCTTTCTTACTGCCTGAGCCGACAGCTCTTTTATTTCATCGGGTGTGCCTTTAAGCATCCAGCTTCCGCCGATTGCCTGAATGAACGGCAGTTTCAGATAATCTTCCATATTATCGGGGCCGATACCTCCGGTTGGCATGAATTTTGCTCCGGGAAAAGCGGCGGAAAGTGCTTTGAGGGTTTTTATGCCGCCGTATGCCTCTGCCGGGAAAAATTTGATTACGGTAATGTTTTCGGCAAGCAGAGTCATTATTTCCGTCGGAGTCACGGCACCGGGAATGTATGTTATGTCATTTTTGCGGCAGACCCCGAGAACTTCACGGGAAAAGCCCGGTGAAACAATGAAGCCTGCCCCGGCTTCTATGGCCTGAGTGCATTGAGCGGCATTGATAACCGTACCGGCACCGATGAGCATATCCGGAAAAAGCTTTACGCCCTCGGCAATGGCATCTTTTGCGCAGGCGGTACGGAAGGTTATCTCGGCAACCTTTATACCTGCGTCCCTGAGCGCACCGAGTACGGATGAAGCCTCGGAAACCGAATTTATGACCACAACGGGTATTATTTTGTTTTCCTCTGAAAATACGGATTTCATTTTGAATACCCCCACAAATATAATTAATCTATTTTATATTACTATAAAGAGACTGTAAATTCAAGAGCTAATACGGAAGAAGCATCACAAAAATACGGAGCTTAATTTGTAAATTGTTTTCATATTCGGTTTTGTTGGTTGACTTGAATAGTCAAATATGCTATTATTGCGGAAAAATCGGAAAGGAGAGTCGGAAATGGCAAAAAGGCGCATCAGAGCAGCGGTACTTGTATTTGCATTTTTATTTGTGCTGGTTTCATCTTTTTCTTTTGTTGCACTTGAGGCAGACCACGATTGTATCGGTGAAAACTGTCGTATTTGCTGTCAGATTACCGCTTGCGGATATCTTATCAGATCATTCGCATATTTTGCTGTGCTGCTGTTTATTTTTGCTGCGGCAGGTACACTTTATGTCTTTATTGATGAAAAGCAGAAAGCATTATTGCCGGATTCTACTCTCGTTTCTCTTAAGGTAAAGCTTTCAGATTAAAAAAGCATATGATGTTGGTGCTTAAGTCTGTCCCTAAGACAGGCTTTGTCTGCGTTGCCGTATTCTGTGCTTAATTATATCTGGAGGTTTTTATTTTATGAAAAAAATAATTTCTGCTGTATTTATCCTGCTTATTTGTTTGTCTGTTTTTACAGCCTGCGGTTCCGAAATATCTCAGAAAAGCAATAAGCTTTCTGTTGCCGTGACGATATTCCCCGAATATGACTGGCTTATGAATGTTCTCTGTGAAAAAGCCGCAGATGCAGATGTCACTTTGCTTCTTGATAACGGAGTTGATCTTCACAGTTATCAGCCGAGTGCGGCCGATATAATAAAAATATCATCCTGTGATTTGTTTATCTGTGTCGGAGGTGAATCCGATAAGTGGGTAAATGACGCCCTCAAAGAAGCAACAAATAAGGACATGAAGATACTCAGACTTCTGGATGTTCTCGGCGAAAAAGCAAAGCTTGAGGAAACCGTTGAAGGAATGGAGAGCGAAGACGAGGAAGACGAGGAGGAAGCCGAGTACGATGAGCATATATGGCTTTCTCTTAAAAATGCGGCTGTTTGTGTTGAAGCAATAAAAGATGCGCTTGTTCAGCTTGACGGCGGGAATGCTTCTGTTTATTCGGCAAACTGTGAAGCTTATATCAATAAGCTGGATTCTCTTGATAAAGAATTTGAAACCGTTGCCGGGTCGGCGAAAATAAAAACCTTGCTTTTTGCGGACAGATTTCCTTTCCGTTATCTGACTGACGATTACGGATTTGATTATTATGCGGCGTTTTCCGGCTGTTCTGCCGAAAGTGAAGCGAGTTTTGAAACCGTTGCTTTTCTTGCAGATAAAATTGATGAACTCAGCCTCAGATATATTTTTACGCTTGAAAGCTCAGACGGAAAAATTGCGGAAACGGTAATTCAGACCGCAAAATCAACGGATGTGAATGTACTCACTCTTGATTCCATGCAGTCTGCCACTTTGACTGATTACGAAAAAGGAATGAATTATATTTCCGTGATGGAAAACAATCTTAATGCGCTGAAAACCGCAGTAATCTGAAGAAGGTGAAAAAATGGCTCTGATTACCTGTAAAAAGCTGTGTCTGGGTTATGACGGAAAAGAAATAATTCATGACCTTGATTTTGAAATAAATTCCGGTGATTATCTCTGTATAGTGGGAGAGAACGGTTCCGGTAAATCCACTCTTATGAGAACTCTCCTCGGCTTACAGCTGCCGCTTTCCGGCAGTATTGAGGCGGGTGACGGCCTTCAGAAAAATGAAATAGGTTATCTTCCTCAGCAGACGGTGGTTCAGAAGGATTTTCCCGCAACGGTTCGGGAAATAGTGCTTTCCGGATGTCAGGGCAGGTGCGGATTGCGGCCGTTTTATACCAAATACGATAAAGCCCTTGCTGCTGAAAATATTGAAAAAATGGGTATAGCCCATCTTTCCGGCAGATGCTACCGTGAGTTGTCCGGCGGGCAGCAGCAGAGAGTTCTGCTTGCCAGGGCTCTGTGCGCCACAAAGAAAATACTGCTTCTTGATGAACCTGTTTCAGGACTTGATCCGAAGGTTACGGCGGAAATGTATCAGCTTATTGATAATCTCAATAAAGACGGAATAACCGTCATAATGATTTCACATGATATTGATGCTGCCCTGACTTATTCAAGTCATATACTTCATATAGGTAAAGAATTGTTTTTCGGAACAAAGCAGGATTATCTTTCCTCCGGTGTTTCGGAGGGCTTCGGCGGAAAAGGAGGCGGGAAATAATGGAACTGCTTGATAAACTTCAGCTTTATTTCAGCTATCCCTTTGTGCGTTATGCTCTCATAGTGGGTGTTCTTATTTCTCTTTGCTCATCACTGCTCGGTGTTACCCTTGTTCTTAAACGCTTTTCGTTTATCGGTGACGGGCTTTCTCATGTTGCTTTTGGTGCAATGGCTGTTGCCGGAGTTCTCGGACTTACAAATGAAATGGTGCTTATTCTTCCCGTTACAGTTATAAGTGCAATTTTGCTTCTCAGAACGGGACAAAATGCAAAAATAAAAGGTGATGCCGCCGTTGCCATGATTTCGGTAGGTGCTCTTGCCGTCGGTTATCTGCTGATGAATATTTTTTCATCCTCTTCAAATCTTTCCGGCGATGTATGTTCAACGCTTTTCGGCTCTACATCAATTCTGACTCTTTCACAGACAGAGGTTATTCTGTGTACGGTGCTTTCCGTTGTGGTCGTGGCGGCTTTTGTGATGTTTTATAACAAAATTTTCTGCGTTACTTTTGATGAAGCTTTTGCCAGAGCCACCGGAACAAAAGCCGAACTGTATAATTTTATTATAGCGGTGATAGTTGCGGTGATAATCGTGCTTGCCATGAATCTTGTGGGCTCACTGCTGATATCAGCTCTTGTGATTTTTCCTGCTTTGTCTGCCATGCGTGTATTCAAAAGCTTCCGTTCCGTAACGATATGCTCTGCCGTTCTTTCGGTATTCTGTTCTTCTTTGGGTATTCTTGTGTCTGTGCTTGCGGGAACGCCGGTTGGCTCAACCATAGTTGCCGTTGATATTATTGCTTTTGCCGCTTTTTCAATGGCAGGGCTTATTTTCGGAGGTAAAAGAAAATGAAAAAAATAATCAGTCTTATTCTGGCTTTGATAACAGTGCTTTCTTTTGCCGGATGCGGTTCGGAAAAAAGTGATGCGCCTGAGGCGAAAACTTCTCAGACTCCTGATGAAAGTCAAAGCGCGGTACAGTCAGACAATCAGAGCATTGATGTTGACCTTACCGCACTGAGCAGTACCATGGTTTATTCAGAGGTTTACAATATGATGACCATGCCTGTCGATTACCTCGGAAAAACAGTTAAAATGAAGGGAAAATTCACGATTTATCCGGCTACCGACGAAAACGGTGAGGTCGATCCCGATTACAGATATTACGCTTGTGTAATTGCAGATGCTACTGCCTGCTGTTCTCAGGGGCTTGAATTTGTACTGAAGGATGAAAGAAAATATCCGGAGGAATATCCTGAGCCCGGGGATGAAATAACGGTTATCGGTGAGTTTCAAACCTATTTTGAGGGTGCGGATAAATTCTGTCATCTGATAAATGCAGAGCTGCTTTGATAAAAATACAGAATCAATAAAAAAGATGGTTTACAAATCGGAACAATCCAAAAAAGTAAACCATCTTTTTTTATTTGATTTTTACTCAGACAATATCAAAATGATATTCGGAATTTACATACCATTTATTTGTTATGAAGTTTCTGGGTCTGAAAACAACTTCATTGTCATAAACTTCAAGCTGAGCGCCGATTCCCGACCAGGGTGAGCCGAACATATTCACTATGCCGTAGGTGGGAAGGTTGAGGTAAGTAACACCGTTTACCTGCTCTGCACTGCTGAGACCGAAAGCATCCTCAACGGCCTTTGCTTTGATGCCCGCGTGCATGTGACCGCTGACATAAAAGACGTTACTGTATTTTTCGAGAATGGGCTTTATGTTGTTTTCTTCAAGGTCAATTCCGCTGCCTTCCCAGATGGTTTCTTCGCCGTTTACATCATCCATGGGCCAGTGAGTGAGCACGAAAACGGGCTTGCCGTCCTTTGTGCCGTCTGCAAGCTCTTTGTCAAGGAAATCGATCTGCTCCTGAGAAAGGGTCGCTCCGTCCCAGTGACCGCCGTCGATTACTTCATCACCGAGAATGATGAATTTGTAACCGTTTATTTCGGTGCTGAAATAGTTTACCGTGTCTTCTCTGCCCATATATTCGTTGCGGTAACGGATGAAGTTTTCGCGGGCTTCTTCTCTTGAAATCGTTGTAACATCTCTGTCGCCTGCATGGCCGATGTCATGGTTTCCGGAAACGGGAATTACGGGAACGGTGCTGTATTCACCGATTATTTCATAAAACTTTGCAAGAGCGGGTTCGTCGGCATAATTGGTGATGTCACCGGTTATGACAAGAGCGTCAACAGTGGATTTCGCATTGCCGATGTTTTTAAGACCCTGCTTAAGGAAGAACTGACGGAAAAGCTCTTTTTCCTCAAGATGTGTGTCGGAAATCATTTCAATGTTAAGGCGGCAGTCATCATCAAGAGTTTTGATTACGGGGGCTTTTATTCCGGCGTAGGGTACGGCAGTTATTATCATTGACATTAAAAATGCAAAAAAGTTTGTGAAAATAGCTTTTACTATTGCCATAGAGCATTCTCCTTTGATTTATTTTTTACATAACGGCGTTTCTGATAAGCTCACAAAGAGCCCAAATAGCCCATACAACTGTTCTGAAAATAACCATGCTTATTTCTCCTTATGCTGTTTTCGGGATTATGCCGAATAAGTCGGCAAGCTTTTCTCCGATAAGGTCTACAAGGGTAACGCTGAGTCTCTGATACCAGAGCCAGAATACTTTTGCGATTATTCCGTCACCAAAGGGGGAAGCGGGGATTTCCTTGTTAACTCTGCCTTCGTACTGAAGCTCAAAGGCCTGAGAATAAACAACGCCGTGTTCGGGGCTCTTGAGAACGAATCTGACATAACAGCCGAGCTCGTCTTCGTGTTCGCCGAGGTCAATGGTGTAGCTGCAGGAGCCGGAATTGTCGGTTTCGATGATTTTTCCGTCAGCTACCCATTCTATGGTGTCACAGCCTCTTTCCTTGTCACATTCAACGGTGATTTTATTGCCGTCGGTTTTTATGCTTGTAACCAGGGGAACAAGGCCGTCGCCCTCAATTTCATTTTCTCTTGCGGGATTCTTCTGATATTTGCTTGCGGCGAAAAATGCGCCGTTTATCATTGCCTGCTTTACATTTTCCTCTGTGTTTTCACTTAAAGGGAAAAGTTCAAAGGAGCGGCCGACTTCATCGCTGTACTCTGAATCGTCGTCTGCAAATGCCCAGATGTTTCTGCCTGTGGGAATTACCACCTGAAGAAGCTCATCCCAGAGCTCTCTGTCTGCTCTTGTGCAGTTGTCGGTATTGTTGATGATTTCCATACCGAGGCAGGTTTTATATTTTGTGAATATATTTGCAAAGTAATTGATATAGAAGGGGTTGTGAGAACGCTCGGGATAATTATTGGAGTTTACCCAGTCGCCTACATGGTTGAGAACACTGTATCCGCCGGATTCCTCAATTTTTTTCGGAGCGGTTTCATAGTCATTTTCGTTTCCCCAGATTCCCTGACCGTAGGTGGTCCAGTAACCGTTAACGTGGGTTTTTGAAACAACGGCCATGTTGCATTCAATGCCGCCCTTGATGTCGGTCATTCCTCTGCCGCCTCTGTCGGAGCCGGTGGTTATGCGGATATAATCCTCATCCGATAAGGGAGTTACCTTTTTGAAGCCGTTGAAAATGCCGTTGGTCTGTTTTTCTTTGTTCCAGCCGTTGTTGATAACGCCGTGGTCGGTTATTGCAAGAATATCATAGCCGGCGTCATAATAGAGGCCGAGCCATTCATCAAGAGGGCATTTGCCGTCGCTGGCGGTGGTGTGACAGTGGAGGCAGGCTTTATATGTTTCGCTGTTTTCCCAGTCAACACTTTCATACGGATTGATTACCGTATATTCTTTTGTCACGGCTGCACCTGCGGGAAGGCAGGCGGCACAGCCGACCATAAGTAATGCGAGTAAAACAGAAATTATCTTTTTCATGGTGTCCTCCGTCAATAAAGCTTAAAGAGCTGCTCTAAAGGATTGTAGCCGAGTGCGAAAATTTTGAATATCCAGATTACGGGATTCCATTTGAATATCGCAACATCGAGAACGGTGACAAGACCGCGAAGGAAAGAGGGTAAATCGTGAGTCTTCGGAACGCTTACTTTTTCAAATTCGACGCCTTTTTCTTTTATTACCATGGGCTGAGCGTAGCAGATTCCGTTTTCGCCCGTGATATAGAATCTGACAAACATATTGATGTCGTCAAGCAGATTTTCGTCGTGAAGGTCAAGCTCGGCATAGCCGTCTTTGCAGTCATATTCACGCTTGACCACATTTCCGTCTGAAACCCAGGTGATGTAGCTGAAATTCTCGCCCCATACCTTTATGATGTCGTTTTCTTCATCAACTTCGATTTTCGTTACTCTCGGAGTGTTATCCTTCCACCATTCAACGCTGTCACAGTCGTCATTGTAGCCGTCCATTTCCTGCATTCCGTTGAGCTCATAGCCGTTGGAGTAATGAGAAACGGCGAAAAGCTGACCGTTTGTCATACAGCTGCGCAGAGCGGCGTTTGAAAGCTCGGGCATATAGCAGATGCAGTAGGCATCATTTATGGATGTTTCACTGTGAGAATCCGAGAAGCAGAAGCCCCAGGGAGTTACACCGTAGGGAATGGTTTTTTGTAAAATCTGGTCGTAAAGGATTCTGTCACAGCGGGTGTGTGCATCCGTTGCGCTGTTTATGCCCATTCCGACGCTTGAGCCGGGGTTGTCAAGGAAGATGCGGGCAAATTTGTTTACATAATATTCGTCAACCTTTTTGCCTACATGGTCTGCGGAATCCTTATCGGGGTAAACATATTCGCCGATGTGAGCAAGCATTGTTACGCCGCCGTCTTTATTGACCTGTGCGGAGGGTGTTTCATAATCGCCGTAAACTCCTGCATAGCCCTGGCCGTAGTCGCTCCAGTACCCGGTGAGATGACAATCGCAGACCGGAGTTGCCATGTTGAGCTCGTTGCCCTTTTCAACATCAAGCATTCCGTTCTGATGAGTACGCTTCAGACCCGTATTTACGGTTTCTTCACCGCGCTTGAATGTGAATTCCTTACTTTCAAGAGAGCCAGAGGTGTAGCCTGCATATTCCTCTGCGGTGAGGGGAATTATCGGGTTGTTTGCTCCGCCGGTGCGTTCTTTCTTGATGGCACGGACAATGGGGATTGTCTGAGGAACTTTGTCCCAGCCTTTGTTTGTCGTGCCGTGGTCGGTAATGGCAACAATGTCATAATCCAGTGCATAATAATCTGCAATGGCCTCTTTGATAGTCTGGTATCCGTCACTGGCAATGGTGTGACAGTGAAGCTGGGTCTTGTAGCCCTTCCAGTTATCGAAATCAACATTTTCATAAGGATTTATTATTGTATATTCCGGCTCTTCATCCTGCGCAAATACGGGTACGCAAAGCACTGAAAAAACCATCAGAGCAGATAATAAAAAAGAAATTATTTTTTTCATAAATACATACCTCCTATTGCCAAAGTTTACCATTTTAATTATATACTGTCAAGCAAAACAGGCCATAATAAGCGAAATGTAAAGTCAACTTTACATTGATTTTCGCAAAAAAATGAGGAATGTAAAGTTGACTTTATTGCATTTGGTGAGGATTTAAGGTATAATCCGGAATGTAAAGCAGTTGAAAATCTGTTCCGACGGAGGTAAATATATGCTTATTGGTGAAAAAATTGCCGAATTGAGAAAAGAAAAGGGCGTTTCCCAGGAAGCTTTGGCAGAGGCTTTGGGTGTTTCAAGACAATCCGTTTCAAACTGGGAAAACGGCGGTGCCATACCCGAAACCGATAAAATAGTTGCCATGAGTAAATTTTTCGGAGTAACCACCGATGCCTTACTTAAGCATACGGATGAATTTGATTCCTGTGACGATGAGCCTGCTCCCGGGCCGGAGATTCCCGCAGGGGATACTGATGCGCAGGCACCTGCGGAAAGCGGCGGGCTGTCTTATAAAGCCAAAACTCTTATTTCAATAGCCGTATGTGTTTGCCTTATTGCCCTGGTAGTGGCTGTTCCGTTTCTTCGCAATAAAGGAAAATCACTTTGGTGGAAAGCCAACGGCGGCCAAATAAAATACACCTATGTTCTTGTTCACGGTATGGGCGGCTGGGGCGACGAAAGCTCAATGGCAGGCGTAGCTTCCTATTGGGGTGCAACCACAGGCAGACTTGCGGATTATCTTAAGAGCAAGGGCTATGAAGTCTGCGTTCCGTCTGTCGGCCCGTATTCAAGCACCTGGGACCGTACCTGCGAGCTTTATGCACAGCTTACCGGAACCCGCGTGGATTACGGCGAAGCCCATTCAAAGGAACACGGCCATGAACGCTTCGGCAGAACCTATACGAAAGCCATGGTGCCCGGATGGGGCGAAAAGGAAAACGGCGGTCAGAAGCTCAAGGTAAATCTTGTGGGTCACAGCTTCGGCGGCGAAACCGTCAGAATGCTTGCTTCTCTGCTCGCAAACGGAAATGAAGCCGAAATGAAAGCAACCGGTGAAGAAACCTCTCCTCTTTTCACGGGTGACAAGAAGGATTGGGTATTCAGCGTAACGACCCTCTGTTCACCTCACAACGGTTCACAGCTTACCTGCTGTGTTGATTCCTTCGGTAAGCTTTTCGGCGTTAAGGATGCCTCAAATCTTTTTGTGAAAATCGTTTCTGATACATTCGGCACTCTTCTCGGAAAAGGTCAGATTGATATGATGCTTGACCAATTCGGTATAAAGACAGGCGAAAGTGCCGCCGATGCTCTTGCCACCGTTTCGGGCAACGACAATGCGATTTATGAGCTTTCCCCCGACGGTGCCGCGGAGCTTAACAAGCAGATAGAAACCGTTGACAATGTTTATTATATTTCTTACTCTTATAACACCATGCGCGAAGGCGTTCTGCTGAAAAAAGCGCCTATTGCTGGCACTCTGCCCGTGCTTATTCCCACGGCAAGCCTCATGGCTTCATACAGCGGAACCACCGACGGCGGTATTACCATAGACGAAAGCTGGTCGGATAATGACGGCCTTGTGAGTGTTGCCTCCGCTCAGTATCCTTTCGGTGAAGAATACAGAGATTTGCCCACGGAAACCAAAGATATGGAAAAGGGAATATGGTATGTGGCACCGACCCTTGAGGGCGACCACGGCACCGTTATCGGCCTTAATGCAGGACCGAGCACAACCCATAAATTTTATGATGATTTGTGCGGTATGATAGATTCATTGACAAGATAAAACAAAAGAGAGATGACTGCGGAATGCTCCGTAAATCATCTCTCTGCTTTTGTTTACAGAATTTTTATCACTTTATAACCCTGCTCCGTTACGGCACCCGAAAGAATTTTGTCGGAAATCTCTTTTGAAAAGGTAATGACCGCACTGCCGTCCGTGTGGCTGACATGAGCGTTTTCAACCCCGTCAAGACCTTCAAGAGTTTTCTTTACCCTTGCTTCACAGTGAGGGCACATCATGCCTTCTATTTTCATTGTTTTTGTCATTTTCTTTTTCTCTCTTTCGCTGATAATTTCACCTATGATTTTTTTCAGGGCATCGCCGTTAACGGCCTTGCCCGATTTTTTATCTTTTTTTGCCGAGAACATATCAAAGAAATTAAGCCTTAAGGCATTTGAAACCACGCAGAAGCTGGAAAGACTCATTGCGGCCGCACCGAACATGGGATTGAGGCTGAAACCGAAAAGGGCCGTATAACAGCCTGCCGCAAGAGGTATGCCGATAATGTTGTAAAAGAATGCCCAGAAAAGATTTTCTCTGATGTTTCGCAGCACCGCTCTTGAAAGACGGATTGCGGCAGGAACATCCGTAAGCCTGCTGTTCATAAGCACAAGGTCTGCGGCGTCAATAGCCACATCCGTTCCCGCATCGATTGCAATGCCCGTGTCTGCTGTTGTCAGAGCGGGTGCATCGTTTATTCCGTCGCCTGTCATGGCAACCTTACCGAGTGATTTCAGCTTTTTGATTACTCCGGCTTTTTCGTTTGGCATAACATCGGAAATAACGCTTTCAATGCCTGCTTTTTCTGCAATTGACCGGGCCGTACGGCCGTTGTCGCCCGTGAGCAGAACAGAGTGTATATTCATTTTTTTAAGTTCTTTTATTGTCTCGGCTGCCTCGGGCTTTATGGCATCGGCAACGGAAATTATACCGAGAAGCTTGCCGCCTTCGGCAAAAAGAAGCGGTGTACTTCCTTTTTCGGAAAATTCTTCCGCTTTTTCGAGGATGACTTTATCGGGGGCTGTTTTTCCCGAAATGAATTTTACGGAGCCGCCGGAAAGCTCATTTCCGTTTGCTTTTGCCGTAAGTCCGTTTCCGGGCAGAGCCTGGAAATCAGTAATGTTCGTGTACTTTATGTTTCGCTTTTCTCCCTCTTTCATCACCGCACGGGCGAGGGGATGCTCACTGCCGGCTTCAAGGGCGCAGGCCTTTGAAAGCAGCTCGTCCTGCGTAACACCGTCGGCAGGGTAAATATTATTGACCTCCGGCTCACCTTTTGTAATTGTTCCTGTTTTGTCAAAAACAGCTATCTGTATTTTACCGCTTTCTTCGAGAGAAAGGGCGGTTTTGAATAAAATGCCGTGCTTTGCGCCGACTCCGCTGCCAACCATTATTGCCACCGGGGTCGCAAGCCCGAGAGCGCAGGGACAGCTTATGACAAGCACGGAAACAGCCCTTGCAAGTGCAAAATCAAAGCTTTTTCCGATAATCAGCCATATAATCAGAGTGATTACCGCAATACCGATAACGGCGGGAACGAAAATCCCCGAAACACGGTCTGCGGTTTTGGCAATGGGAGCTTTTGTGGCAGAGGCTTCCTCAACGGTTTTGATTATCTGTGCAAGAACGGTGTTTTCACCGGATTTTGTCACCTCACACCGTATAAATCCGTTCTGATTTATCGCAGCGGCACAAACTCCGTCACCGACAGACTTGTCAACGGGTATGCTTTCGCCTGTGAGAGCCGATTCGTTCACTGCCGTTGTTCCTTCGGTTATGATTCCGTCGGCAGGTATGCTTTCGCCGGGGCGCACAACGAAAATATCGCCTTTTTTCAGCTCATTGACCGAAATCCTTTTTTCTTCGCCGTCAACGATTACCGATGCGGTTTCAGGCGCAAGACCGATAAGAGCTTTGAGTGCATTGGTGGTTTTACCCTTGCTTTTGGCTTCAAGCATTTTTCCGACGGTAATAAGTGTCAGTATCATTGCGGCAGAGTCAAAATACAGCCCGTCATTTCCGCCCGAAAAAAGGGTGAAAGCGCTCCACAAAAATGAAGCGGAGGAGCCGAGAGCCACAAGAGTGTCCATATTCGGTGCGCCGTGAATTGCGCCCCTGAAACCCGAAATAAAGAATTTGCGGTTGATTGTCATTATCAGAGCGGCAAGTATCAGCTGAACACAGCCGTTTGCAAATTCATTACGGCTCAAAAATGAAGGCAGGGGGAAGCCGAGCATTTTATGACCCATTGAAATATACATAAGCAGAATAAGAAAGCCGAGGCTTGTCAGCAGTCTGCGTTTGAGAACGGGAGTCTCACGGTCGGCAAGAGGGTCGGGATTATTCCCGGAAAGGCCGCTGCGCAAATGAGCACCGTAGCCCGCCGCTTCAACCGCACGGATTATTACCGCATTTTCCGCGTTTCCCTCAACGCCCATGACTGCCGTCAGCAGGTTTACGCTGCAGGAGGTCACACCGTCAAGAGAAGAAATCGCTTTTTCAACTCTTGCACGGCAAGCGTCGCAGGACATTCCCGTTATATCAAATTGCTTCATTTTTTCGCCTCTTTTCTGCCGGAAAAATACTTATATTATAATAGAATATTTTGCCGCAGATTTCAATAAACAAAGTGTAAAAAAACAGTCAGAAAAAGAAAATTAACATAAGTTAAAAATTGTTTCACAGAAGAAAATTCCGGGATTTCAGATGCTTCTCTGTTATCCCGGAATTGTATTTCATCTTTTTATTTTACTTTTTTTGTTCTGTGCTATAATGCGGCAGACCGCATTATAGACCTGTTTTTTCGGAAATATACTTTCTTGCCATGCAGGCGTATTCGTAAGGATTGGCCTTTGCGGGGTCCTGTTCAGCCTCAACGACTACCCAGCCTTCATAATCGGCTTCGGAAAGAATATCGAAAACGGGGGTGAAATCAAAGTCGCCGTCACCGGGAACGGTGAATGAGCCTGCTCTTACGCAGTCAAGGAAGCTCCAGCCCTTTTCTTTACCTTCGTTGATAACATCCTGACGGATGCTCTTGAGGTGAACATGCTTAACTCTCTTTACATACTTTTTGAGAACGCCGATGGCATCCTCGCCGCTGAAAGCGAGATGACCGGTATCATAAAGCAGATAAACAAGGTCGGGGTCTGTTATCTCCATGAGCTTGTCAATTTCGGCTTCGGTCTGAACGCCTGTGCCCATGTGATGATGAACGGTGAAATACATACCCTTTTCTTTCGCAAGACGGCCCATTTCGTTGAAGCCCTTGGCAATGAGAGCCCACTGCTCGTCTGTGTAAACGGGCTTGTCACCGAAAATACTCTTTGATGTACCCTGAATTGAATTACCCTGCTCGGAGGCACCTATGACCTTTGCACCCAGAGCATAAAGAAAATCTCTGTGCTTGATGAAAGCTTCGATTGTTGCATCGTAGCCCTCGGAAAGAAGAAGGGATGAGAACCAGGCGTTGCATATACGGAGGCCTCTTACATCAAGCTTATGCTTGAGTGTTTCAACATCCTTGGGGTATTTGTTGCCGATTTCGCTGCCCTTGAAGCCGCTGAGTGCCATTTCACTGACACACTGTTCAAAGGTGTTTTCTGCGCCGAGATCGGGCAGGTCGTCATTTGTCCAGGCAATGGGGGCAATGGCAAGGGAAACTTTTTCTTTGTTAAGCATTGTTTATTCCTCCGTAAATCAATATAATCTTGCTTTCTTGATGTTCTTTTGCATATCCTCATAAGCGGCCTGAACGGTTTCACTGGTCGAAACCTCGGCAACGCCGACTCTCCACCAGGCGTCATAGCCGTCGCTCATGCTCTTGTGAGCAACCTTGATGTCGAAAACGCAGGGGATTGTCTGCTTCTTGGAATCCTCAACAGCTTCACGAAGCTGCTGAACATTTGTTACTCTGTAAGCCTTGCAGCCGTAGCCTTCGGCTATCTTTGCAAAATCAATGGGAACTATATCGCCGTCAAGCATACCTGTTTCGGGGTTTCTTGCAAGGAATCTTGTGCAGAAGGTGTCGGTACCCTGATTGTTCTGCAGGTTTTCAATGCAGCCCCAGCCGGAGTTGTCAAATACCATTACATTTATCTTTGCGTTTTCCATAACGGCTGTGTAAAGCTCACTGTGAAGCATGAGAAAGCTGCCGTCGCCGCACATGGTATAAACTTCCTTGTCTGGCTCTGCAAGCTTTACGCCGAGAGCGCCGCAGATTTCATAACCCATGCAGGAAAAACCGTATTCCATGTGATAGGTGTGGGGTTTTGTGCTTCTCCAGAGTCTTTGCATACATCCGGGCAGAGAGCCTGCCGAGCCTACGGCAATGGCATCCTCGGCAATGAGCTTGTTTATTTCGCCGAGAGCTCTTGTCTGTGAAAGACCGTTTTCAAGCTCAACGGAATAGTTGCGGTCCATTTCGGCCGTATAATCTGCTTTTGCTTTTGCAAATTCATCTTTCCAGCCGGAAACATAGCCTTCTGCACAGAGTGCTTTTTCAATGGCTTCAAGTGCGGCTTTTGCATCTGCAACCATGGCAACCGCATCCATTTTGAATGCGTCAAAGGAACAGACATTTATTGAAAGCATACGCACATCGGGGTTCTGGAAGCCCCATTTTGATGCGGTCGTAAAGTCGGTAAGTCTTGTGCCGCAGGCGATAACGAGGTCTGCCTGCTTGGCAATGGCGTTGGCGGCGGCACCGCCGGTGACGCCTATACCTCCGAGGTTAAGGGGATGGTTCCAGGGAATATTTCCCTTGCCCGCCTGAGTTTCGGCGATGGGTATATTGAATTTTTCGGCAAACTGTTTTGCACATTCAAAGCTTTCCGAATATGTAACGCCGCCGCCGATGATAAGCAGAGGCTTCTTTGCCTTTTTGAATTCTTCAACTGCCGCCTTTACTTCTCTTTCAGAGGGCTCACGGCGGTCAACATACCATACTCTTCTCTGTAAGAAATAATCGGGATAATCAAAAGCTTCGCCCTCAACATCCTGAGGCATGGCAAGGCAGACGGCGCCGGTTTCGGCGGGGTCGGTAAGCACACGCATAGCGTTGAGGCAGGCTGTCATAAGCTGTTCAGGCCTTACTATTCTGTCCCAGTATTTGCAGACGGCTCTGAAAGCATCGTTAGCGGTGGTGGCGTAGCTGTTTGTCTGCTCGACCTGCTGTAAAACGGGGTCGGGCTGACGGCAGGCAAAGGTGTCACCGGGGAGAAGGAGCAGAGGAATTCTGTTGGCCGTTGCCGTTCCTGCGGCAGTTACCATATTGAGTGCGCCGGGGCCTATGGATGAGGTACAGGCAATGATTTTACGGCGGTTATTCTGCTTCGCAAAAGCCATGGCGGCGTGAGCCATGCCCTGTTCGTTGTGACCCTGATAGAATTTCAGGTTATGTCCGCCCTGCTCAAGAGCCTGACCGAGACCTACAACACAGCCGTGACCGAAAATGCCGAAAATACCGTCAACGAATTTTGATTCTTTTCCGTCGAAGCTTATATACTGATTGTCAAGGAATTTAACGAGAGCCTGAGACATTGTTAATTTCATAACATTTTCCTCCGCTTTCTTTTATTTGTTTTCGGGAGGCCAGAAGTCGGCTTCCTTTTCGGGGTCGGTGACCCAAAGATGTTCGTCAACAAAGGTGGGGGTAATATAAGGGTTGCCCTCAAGATGTCTTATGCCCCAATAGTACCACATGGCGTAGCCGGGTGCCGTGGTCTGAGGATGGGTTTCCTTGTCACAGATAAACACTGTGGAATTGTGGTGAGTTTTGACAACATCCTCCGAGAGCTCGGCAAAGCCGTAGCCGTTTTCGGGCAGGAAACGGTAGAAGTAAATCTCCGGCTGCGGATGCCAGTGAGGAGGATAGCTTGACCACTTGCCGGGGAAGCCGATAACCTCACCCATAACCATATTTGAATACGGAGCGCTGCTGTAATCAATAACGGTTCTGACGATTCTTGTTGAGCATTCACGCATGGTGCCTGCTCCTCTGTTTTCGTTTCTGCATTCCTCCGGAGTCCAGAGCTTTGAAGCAAAAACAGTATCGTTTTCGGTTCTCTGAATGAGAATTTCAACATCACCGTGTGCCTTGAAGGTTACGGGTACATCCTTCGGTACGTGAAGAATCCAGGGGCAGTAGTCAAAGCAGTTCGGTCTGTCAACGCTGACGCTGTTTCCCTCCCACTCAAAGGTCATTTTGCCGTTTATGAGAAGATAGCCTCTTTCAAGAGGAAGAGCTTCCGAAAAAACATCTCCGTCTTTCATTTTAAGAAGACCGAAGTCCATAAGACTGTTGACTTCTTTGTCATCAATCGTGGTTATTTCATGATAACCGTAATCGTAGCTTTGCGGGCCGCGGATATGCTTCTGATACATAGATATACTTCCTTTCCGTATGATAAAAAATTCCTATAATATAATAACAGAGAGCAGCAAATAATTCAACGGAAATATGCCGAATTTTATTGACTTTTTATGTCATTATAACTAAAATATTTTCGGGTGATGATTATGAATAACTGTAAATATGTCAATGTTTTCCACGGAAACGGTGAAATTGACCTTCCGAAGCCGGAGGGCATCGCCGCAAAGTGGTTTTTTATAAAGGCCCAGTGCGGCAACACAAACCCCGCCGCCTGCCTGCCCTTCGGAGGCATGAGTGTCTGCCCCTATTCCGGCGGATACCCCACGGGCTACGGCAATCATCTTGTGAATACTCACGGTACACCGCGTAAATTTGAAGAGGGTAAAAAGCTCATCGGCTTTGCTCATTTACAGCAGAGCGGAACGGGCACCATAGGTTTTTACTATAATTATGCTCTTACCGTGCCGTGCTATGATAATTCGCCTTTCAGAAGAGCTCCCGGAAATGAAAGCGGAAGACCCGGTTATTATTCCTGCGAGCTTGAGGATATCAGGTGTGAGCTTACCGCCGACAACAGAACGGCATATCACCGCTATTCCTTCGGCTCAGAGGGCGGCAGAGTCAAAATAGATTTTTCCAACAACGGACTTGATATGAACGGTGAGGGTAAGGGTACCGTAAGCGGCCTTGAAGTGAAAAAGATTTCGGAAACCGTTGCCTGCGCACAGGCTCTCATTGAGGGTATAAAAATATATTTTGCAGTTAAAGGAAACGGAAAGCTTGCCGTAAACGAAAAAGAGGCAATCTATACGGATTTCGGCAAAACCGCCGACATAAAGGTTGCCGTTTCACTAAGAAGTGAAGAAAACGCTCTCGGGTTCATTGAATCCTCCGCGGATTTTGATTATGCTGCGGAAAATGCCCTGAAAATATGGGAGGAAGCTCTTTCGAGAATAGAGATAAACACCTCCGATGAGCAGATAAAGGAAATCTTTTATTCAAACCTTTATCACTCTCTTATCAAGCCCTGTGACAGAAGCGGTGACAGCTTCCTTTACCCCGGTGACAAGCCCTTTATGGTGGATTTTGCCACTCTGTGGGATATGTATAAAACCGCAATGCCTCTTGTGTGTATGGTTTACCGCGACACGGCTGAAAAGAGCGTTGAAACTCTGCTTTCTCTTTGTGAGAATTTAGGATATATCCCCAACAGCTTCAGCATTTCTTCAAAATATGCGGAGCATAATACTCAGGCGAGAACTCTCGGCTGTTATGTGCTGATGACCGCTTACAGATACGGCATAAAAATCGACCCTCACCGTATGATAAAGGTCATTGAAAAGGATATTTTTGCTCCCGACAAAACTGATTTCACCGTTGACGGAAAATGCAGGTCACACACCTGGATGCTTGATATGGCGGATTGCTGCCGCCTTGCCTCCGATATAGCCGACGAAATCGGTGAAAAAGAAACTGCCCGGAAACTCCGCCCGCTTTCACAGCAGTGGAAAAAGTGCTTTTCCGAAAAAACGGGACTGCTTGGTGAGGACTCGGATTATTATGAGGGTACACTCTATAATTATTCCTTCCGTCAGATGGTTGATATGGAAAAAAGAATGGAGCTTGCGGGAGGCAGAGAGGGCTTCGTAAAGCTGCTTGACAGCTTCTTCGGCTACGGTCAGCCCGATGTTGTTCAGCCCACCGACCCGAAGAATACACAATACATTGCCGATACCATGGCAAGGGGAATTTTTGAGGGCTTCAACAATGAATCCGATACGGAGTCGCCTTTCTCATACATCTATGCCGGAAGACATGACCGCACCTGCGAAATAATCAGGGCAGGCATGAAATATATGTTCACAACGGGCAGGGGAGGCATACCGGGCAACAATGATTCCGATGCACTTTCCTCCTATTATGTGTTTATGGCTCTCGGCCTTTTCCCCGTGGCGGGTCAGAATCTTTTCCTTATCGGTTCACCTTTTGTTGACAGCGCCGCGGTTTCACTTTCAAACGGTAAAAAGCTTGAAATAACCGTTTGTGACAACAGACCCGGAAATATCTATGTAAAAAAGGTTGTTTTTAACGGAAAGACGGTTGAAAATTTCGGTATTCCCGCCGATGAGCTTATGCAGGGCGGAAAGCTTGAATTTGAAATGAGCGCTGAAATTTGCTGACACGGTAAAATACAATATGAAGCTTCGGTCATAACGGCCGGAGCTTTTTAATTTTTTTGCTTTTTAGGTTTACATAACAGATTTAATATGCTATTATACAATAGAATTATAATAGATAAATATACGGCAAAAATTGATTGGGAGGATAAAAATGGATTTTTTTGACGCTTTGACACTTATAGGAGGCCTTGCACTTTTCCTTTTCGGAATGAGTGTTATGGGTGCCGCTCTTGAAAAAAGAGCAGGCGGAAACCTCAAGAATCTGCTCGGAAAAATAACGGGAAGCAAGGCCGGCGGTATTGTCACCGGTATGGGCGTTACCGTCGTTACGCAGTCTTCCTCAGCCACAACGGTTATGGTGGTCGGTTTTGTTAACTCCGGTATCATGACCCTGGCTCAGGCCATAAATATTATTATCGGTGCCAATGTGGGTACTACCGCTACGGGCTGGATTCTTTCCCTTAACGGTATCAGCAGTGAAAGTGCGTTTTTCCTTAAGCTGCTCAAGCCCACTTCGTTTACTCCGGTACTTGCTCTTATCGGTATTGCTCTTTATATGTTCGGCAAAACAACGAAGAAAAAGGATATAGGTACGATTCTTCTCGGCTTTGCGACCCTTATGTCAGGTATGACCGCCATGTCATCCTCGGTTGACGGGCTTTCCGATATGCCGGGCTTCGGTCAGATGCTTCTTATTTTCAACAATCCCATTATGGGCGTGCTCATCGGTACGGCAATTACGGCGGCAATTCAGTCCTCCGCCGCTTCAATAGGTATTTTACAGGCCCTTGCCGTAACGGGTCAGGTTTCCTGGGCGGCGGCAATACCCATAATCATGGGTCAGAATATCGGTACCTGTATTACTGCCATTCTTTCCGCGTTCGGTGCCACCAAAAACGGTAAAAGATCTGCTCTTGCCCACCTTTTATTCAATGTTATAGGAACCGTCATCTGGGTAAGTGTTTTCTGTGTCATCAAGGACCTCGTTCACCCTGCATTCCTTGACAATCCGATAAGCCTTTACGGAATTGCTCTCAGCCACACGATTTTCAATGTACTGACGATGATAGTCATGCTTCCGCTCACAAAGCTGCTTGAAAAGCTTGTAATGCTTATTCTGCCCGATTCAAAGAAGGATTCCGCGGAAATTGAGCTTGATGAGCGCCTTCTTGCAACTCCCGCTCTCGCTCTTGACCGCTGCCGCGCCCTTACGGTTGAAATGGCATCTCTTGCCGTTGAAGCTCTCGGCGACAGCCTCAAATGCCTTTTTGATTACACCGAAACAAGAGCGGCGGGCATAAGAGAGGATGAAGAAAAAACAGACCATTACGAAGATATACTTTCATCATACCTTGTAAAGGTAAGCCGTTACGAAATCAGCAACAGCGACTCCCGTGAAGCGGCAATGCTGCTCAAGCTCATAGGCGATTTTGAAAGAATTTCCGACCACGCCGTCAACATTCTCGAATCTGCCGAAGAAATGAGAGAAAAGGGAATCGTTTTCAGCGGAGACGCAAAGAAAGAAATGAAAGTAATTACCGATGCCGTTGACGAAATACTCAACCTCGCATATCTTTCATTTGTCAATAATGCCGTTGAAATAGCATTAACCGTTGAGCCCCTTGAATCGGTTATTGATGACCTTAAGGAGCAGCTCAGACTTAATCACATTCTGCGTTTACAGCAGGATAAATGCTCCATTGATGCGGGCTTTATCTGGTTAGATCTGCTCACTAATTTAGAGCGCACCTCCGACCATTGCTCCAATGTGGCAGGTACCGTTATTGATGTTGCAGACCATAATATGAATCTGCACGAGTCATTGCGTTCACTCAAAACCGACAGCGAAGATTACAGAAGAGAATACGAATCTTACTGCGAAAAATATGCAATATAAACGGAGGTCTTATAATGAATTTTACGCCAATTCCGGGCTCACAGCTCTGTGAGGGCTACTGTATAGTTAAATCGGCTGAAAAGAAAAACTCAAGTAACGGCACCGTTTATCTTGATATGATACTTTCGGACAATGACGGTGAAGTCAATGCAAAAATATGGGATTATAAGGAAACACCCAATATGGTTTTTGCAAGGTTTGATTTCGTTAAGGTGAGAGGTCAGCTCGGTGAATTCAGAGGTGCACCTCAGTTTCGCGTTGACCGCATACGCAAGGTTACACCGGAGGATAATGTGAACATTGAGGACTATGTTCCCTCGGCCTGCCTTTCCGGCGAAGTAATGCTTGAAGAAATTGAGCTTATTGTTGACTCGTTTGACGACGAAGACCTTATCAGACTTGTAAAGGCAGTTATTTCAAAGTACAGAGAAAAGCTTCTTTACTGGCCTGCCGCAAAGGGTCTGCATCACGCCGTCAGAAGCGGCCTGCTCATGCACACGCTCACAATTCTCCGCATGGCCTTCAGTGTTTGCAGTATATATACTTACATAAATTATGACCTGCTCTGTGCCGGAGCAATTCTGCATGACATAGCAAAAATTGATGAGATAGACGCTTCCGAAACGGGAGTTCCCGGCGAATATACCGTTAAAGGAAATCTTCTGGGTCACCTTGTTATGGGTGCCATGGAGGTTGACAGAACGGGAAATATGCTTGGCGTGCCCGAGGAAAAGCTGGTGCTTATTGAGCATATGCTTATTTCTCACCACGGCATACCGGATTTCGGTGCGGCAAAACGCCCCTCGTTTATTGAGGCGGAGGTGCTTTCACAGCTTGATAATTTTGACGCAAAGCTTTATGAAATTTCAACCGCCTGTGCCGCTGTTGAGCCCGGAGCTTTCACACAGAAAATGAGAATGCTTGACGACAGAAATTTCTATAATCACGGTCTTTCATACGACGGTGATGTTGTTATCAAATAAAAGAGGTAAATTATGGCAGATTGGACAGAAATAAAAATCACCGTCAATGCCGACGATGTTGACAGAGCCGGAGATATAGCACAGATGGTCGTGCCCTACGGCATTTATATTGAGGATTACAGAACTCTTGAACAGGAAGCAATGGAGATTGCGAGAATTGACCTTATTGACGAGGACCTGCTTGCAAAGGACAGAACAAAAGGAATAGTTCACATTTATATTTCGCCAGAAGAAAATCCCGCAGAAGCGGTTTCATTCCTTAAGGAGAGATTTGAAGCCGAGGATATTCCCTTTGAAATAGATGAAAATCTCTGCAAAAACGCTGATTGGGAAAACAACTGGAAAAAGTATTTCAAGCCCATGCCCGTTGGCGAAAGACTGCTCATTCATCCTATCTGGGAGGAAAAATATGAGGCGGGGAACAGAGCCGTGCTTCATCTTGAACCGGGTCTTGCTTTCGGCTCGGGAACTCACGATACAACCCGGCAGTGCCTTGAAACCATAGAGAAATATGCATACCCCGGCAAAACAATGCTCGATATAGGCTGCGGCAGCGGTATCCTTTCCGTTTCCGGTCTGCTTCTCGGCGTTGACAGTGCCGTGGGCGTAGATATTGATGCACTTGCCGTTAAGACAGCCAGGGAAAACGGTGAAACCAACGGCTTTACCGAGCCGCAATATACCGTTTTACAGGGCTCGATGACCGATAAGGTTACGGGAAAATTTGACATTATCGCCGCAAACATCGTTGCAGATATTGTAATTATGCTGTGCTCCGATGTTAAAAAGTTCTTGAAGGAAGACGGCATTTTCATTACCTCCGGTATTATAATTCCGAGAGAGCAGGATGTGCTTGCCGCATTTGAAGCAAACGGGCTTGAGGTCATTGCCCGTCACGAAAGCGGCGGCTGGCTCTGCTTTGAGGCAAAGGCAAAATGAGTATAGAGGAAGAACTGAGAGATTATCTGCTTGAAAACGGTGCGAGTGATGCGGGCT
Source organism: Acutalibacteraceae bacterium (assembly GCA_045642725.1). Classification (GTDB taxonomy): domain Bacteria; phylum Bacillota; class Clostridia; order Oscillospirales; family Acutalibacteraceae; genus CAG-177. The sequence continues at coordinate 20,749 of JAZUJJ010000110.1, read as the reverse complement.
TTTTTACCTGTGATGACGGCCCCATGAAATTCGGCGTTTCGGTAGCGGTGCGGCTTTCCCGTGAAATAGTTGCGGAGATAGATGATGCACCGACTTATACTTACTTCAACCATTACCGTCAGGTAAATGCTCTTATTGACAGCCTGCTTCTGAAAGCAGGTCTGTTTCTCCAGAAAAATGGATACGGTTATATTACCGTTGCCGCTTCACAGAGCATGAACGGTGACGGCTGGAATTATGAGGGCAGATATTCCCACAAAAAAGCTGCCTGCCTTGCGGGGCTCGGCGGTGTGGGCAGAAATTCGCTGTTTATTCATAAGAAATACGGCTCACTTGTCAGGCTCGGAACTCTGTTTACGGATTGTCCTTTTGAATGCGGTGAAATTGAACCTGTTTCACCCTGCGGAGCTTGCCGCAAATGCGTTGATGCCTGCCCGGCAAAGGCCATTAAATTTACGGATTTCCGTTACGGTATGCAGAGAGAGGAAATCTTTGAGCCCGAAAAATGCAGTGAATATATGAAAAAAGCTTATCAGAAAATCGGCAGGGGCTCGGTCTGCGGAATTTGTATGCGTGTCTGCCCGAGAAATAAACTTGAGCCCCATGAAAAATAAATTTCTGAAATACCAACAAGACCTCCGGCTTGGCCGGAGGTCTTGACTGCTTTTGTTTGTTGTTCTGCGCAAAAATGAATTTGCGGCAGAGCTTTTTTATGCGGCTTTTCCGCTGAGCTCTCTGATCTTCTTGTTGGTTTCTCTCTGGTCAACCCAGAAAACAACCTCAAGCTCTGCAATGGCGCCGAGCATGTGCCAGATTGAGTGACCCTGGTAGTTGCCGAGTGCGAAGTTTGCGATTTCGTTGTCGCCCCAGATTGAGGTGTCAATGAATGCAACAAGGAAGGTGCCGATGGTGAGAATGAGCAGGGCTTTTTCGTTGCCTGTCATTGTCTTGAAGTTTGCAATAAGGAGATAGAGGATGGGAAGTGCTGTTACGAAGCAGCCGAATTCGGCGATTGAAAGGCCGCCGGTCTTTCCGTCCATGGCGGGAGCAACGCCGGTTGTGAAGAATTCCTTGCTGAGGTAAAGCGGTCTGTCGTGAAGAACGAAAACCTCATAGGTCAGTATGCCTATGACCGTCAGCATAATGGCTGTTTCGACGATAAGGAAAATGTTGCGTTTCTTTCTGTAAGCATCATAAAATTCGAAGGCAAAGCAGCATACGCCTGACCAGGCAACATACTCGGTGAGAGACATATCAATGTAACTCATCAGCAGCTTTGTGGTCATTTCGCCTCTGACGAACTCACCGTAGTTTGCGGTGTGCATGCCTACGGAGGTAACGGACATAATCATGTAGATAAGCAGGAAGCAGTACCAGTACCACTTCTTGTTTTTCTTGATGAGAAGAATGATGATGCCGATAAGACCTGCAATGGTGTAGCACCAGTTGGTCTGTACATCGGAGTACTGTGCACAGAACTCGGCAAGAGATGTGCCGGAGCCTGCAACGGGGAAAATGTCCTTAAAGGACAGCCAGTCGATGAAATTGAGATTCATAAGCTTTTTTCCTTTCTTCTTTTTTGTGGATTGTATCACCGTACAGCCGAAAATTCAATATGGCAGAATTGATTTTCGGTTGTTTAACAGACACATTTATTAAAGTGCATTTTAATAACGGTATTTTCAGAATTCAAACTTGATTGTGAGAATCTTTTTACCTGTGATTTCAAATGAAACAAATCCGTTTTCGTCAGCCTTAAGCTCTTCAATATCTTTTTCTTCAAGGGAAACGAGCTTAACGGCAGACCATTTTTTATCCGAATAGGCGGGAAGCTCAAATTCGGCTTTCTGTCTTTCAAGAGGACTCTGGGTCTTTTCAACGGGAGCAAGACCGCCGTTAAGTCTGACCGCGTTTTTGACTGCTTTGTCGGAGGGATTGAAGAAGCGGACTACGAAGCCGTTTCCGTCCTCTGCAAGCTTGACGGCACTGACATTGAGATTTTCGTTCTTAAGCTCAAGGAAGGAATGAGTAAGAGGATTCTTACCGTGAGCGGTGGGAGCAATCTGAGCGCAGGAAAGATAAAGGTTGAATTTCTCGCTCTCCTGCCAGACATTTGCTTCTTCCCAATCACCTGTGTGAGGCATAAATGCATAGCGGAATTTGTTGATGCCGATGCATTCTGAGCCCTTATCCCAATCGCTGTAATCCTGCATATCGGAGGTTACGCATATTCTGAGGGGGAATGCACGAAGCAGTGTGAGGTAAAGAGTGCCGTCTTCATCGTCACTTGCTTCGTAAGCTTTAAGTCCCGTGTTGAGCAGAGCAACGCCGTTTTTGCCGTCGGAAATGTCAACAAAGGAATTCATGGGCATTTCGGTCATGGGGATTTCATCGTAAAGGGAATAATCCGGCTTCTCAATGGGGCGCTTGACAACATCAAACTGACCCTGAGCGGCGGAAAACTCGGCTTTGATGCCCGTGGGGAATGCGACCTGAAGATAGTGATCTGCACAGCGGTTGTTGACGGTGGTTTCAATTTCAACATTCTTTGCACCCTTGTGAAGAGTGATGAGGCTGTCGATGTCAACGGGCAGTCTGTGCTCGCTTCTTGATTTTTCGTCGGCACTGCGCTTTTCGGGCAGCATCCAGCGGTAGCTTACCTTGAATGTGGTTTCAAATTCGCCGTCTCTGAGAAGTGTGATAACGGGCTTCTCGGAAAGAGTGGTGAACATTTCATTGCAGTCGGGAACTATGTGCTGCCAGGGGTCACCGATTTCTCCGGTGTCCTTGAAATAGCCGAGACCCGCATATACTCTGCCGGTGGCCTTTTCGGTTACATCAAAGGTACCGTTGTCGTTGATGACGACCTTAAGATATTCGTTCTCCATTTTTCTGTTGCCCTTAAGCATGGTAACGGGCGTTGCGGAACGGACTTTATAAAGAGGACGAACCTTGAAGGTCTTGTAGCCCATTGCGGGAACTCCGCTGACCTCAAGAGAAATGTAATACTGCTGAGTGTGAAGAACGTTGGCAACATCGTTGGGGTTCTGGATGATCTGAGCGTTGGAAAGATCCTTGCCGATTATCTGGAACTTGTATTTTTTGCCCTCTTCGTCTGTGATTTCAAAGGAATCTGCTTTCCATTCTGCGGGAAGCTCAACTCTCATGTTTACGGTTTCCGTTCTTGTGAACGGTGCAGGGTTATAGACAACGATTGCCGCATCATCCCTTGAAAAGCTTCTCAGGTCAATGTCACCGGCAACATCCATAAATGCTCTCTCGTAAACGCAGGAGGAAAGCTCCTTTGACTGACGGTAGCGGCTCATAACATCTTCATAAACAACATCTCTGCCGCAGGCGCCGATGGAGTCATGACCGTGATTCTGAAGAAGATAGTTATAGGAAAGGTTAATGAAATTGGCGGGGTAGGGTGCTCCGGCAAGAGAAGCGAAAACGGCAAGAGGCTCGGCGTAGTTTATGAGCCTGCGCTCGGTTTCAAAGTTTTCCTGCTTGATATATGTTCTTGCGGAAAGAATCCAGCCGAACATACCGGAAACGCTGCCCTTGGTGAAGGGGTAACGCATTTCACCTTTGAGAGTGGGTGAATCGGGTTTGAAATTGTCGATTATGCCCTGTTCCATTTCCTTTAAGGTGGAGTGATAGACCGTGCCTTCTTCAAGAGCGGCATCAAGGTCTTTTATCATCTGAACCTCACGGGCATCGGGGCAGGAGGAGTCATGACCGCAGGACCAGAATCTGTGAGGAGTTGTCCAGTCATTGTCCTGCTCTGTCTTTGCCTGCTTTGTGCGGGCTTCTATATTTTCGCTGTGATACTCATAGAACGGATGTGTGTACTGATAGTCAAGCTTCCAGTCACGGTCAATGAACTTGAAAATACCGTTGTTGTCATTCCAGAGCATATCACGGTTGTTTTCATTGGTCTGATTGAAATAAACGGGTCTCTGAACAACATACCATATATTATAGCGGGGACGCTTGCCCAGACGGGAGGCGTAAATCTTTGTTCCGTCGGGTGCTTCCCAGTAGAATTCGGATTTCGGTGCGCAGTATTCGTTTATGCCTCTGTAAAATGAAGCAAAATGAATGTCAAAGCCTGCATAAATCTGAGGAAGCTGTGAAATCTGACCCCAGCCGAAGGGTGAATATCCGGTTTTGCTTATGCCGCCCATATCTCTGCCGATTTTGTGACCGAGGAGCAGGTTGCGGATAAGTGATTCGCTGCCGACTGTGAATTCATCGGGAAGGCAGAACCAGGGGCCGATGCCGATGCGTCCTTCCTGAACGAATTTTTTGAATTTTTCTTTCTTTTCGGGATAAACTTCAAGGTAATCCTGAACTGGCATTGTCTGCGAGTCAAGATGGAAATGCTTGTAGTCGGGATTCTTGTCGAGAATATCCATAAGCATATCCAGCATATAGCCGAGCATATACTGAGTGCGGCGGGCGGAGAAACGCCATTCACGGTCCCAGTGCGTGTTTGAAATAAAATGACAAACGAGCTTATCTTTTTCTTCCATTTAAGTCACCCTTATCCTTTGATTATTTTCATGATTTCACCGAAATCATTGCAGAAATGTGAGCATACGGCTTTTGTGCCGCTGGATTCGATGTTGCCGCCCGCAATACCGATTGTGGTATAGCCTGCAAGACGAACGGAGCATACGCCTGCACCGCTGTCTTCAATGCCGACAACGCGGTTTCTGTCTGCGAAGGCCTGACCGAGACCGACAATGGAGGTTTCCGAGTAAAGCCAGGGGTGCGGCTTCGGTGAAAGCTCGCCGAGTGTGCCTACGCTGCCCTTGCGAAGGGGGAAGCCTGCGGAGATAATGGCATCATAGAAATCCTTGGGGTCACCCATGCCGAGGGTCTGGAAAGCGGAGAGAATTTCGGGGTATGCCTTTTCATAAAGACCAGAGGTAACAAGACCGATTTTGAGGCCCATGCTCTTGAGCTCAAGAAGGAAGTCCTTAACGCCCTGAGTGGGGGTGAAAGCACCTGCCTTGCCTCTGCCTGCCATGATTTCTTCCATTTCACGGTGAGTGTGCTCAAAATAGAAATCTCTTGCCTTGTCAAGGGATTCACCGGGGCAGTATTTGTCAATACAGTATTGAAGATGTTCGGAAACACTGTGACCCGAAACAAAAGGCAGGTCGGCATCTTCAAGCTCGAATTTTGGGTTGCCGAGCATTGAAGCCGTGCTCATCTGAATTATCCATATCCAGAAGTCTTCACTTCTGACTGTGGTTCCGTCAAGGTCCATAAGAACGGCGGAAAGAGGATATTCCGTCTTTACGGGTGCCACGGGGTAATAAACGGGATAGGCTATGGCGGATTTTACACAGGCGAGGGTGTGAGTGCCGAAGGAAACAAATTCAACCTTTTTGTCACCTGTTGCCACTATGGCTTCAACTCCGTTTTTGCCGACGGTGAATTTACCGTCTTCCGTTGCTTCAAGCAGATGAAAACCGCTGTCGGCTCCGACCGTACCGAGGTCGGGAATGAGAATGTCTTTTTCAAGCAGCATATTGTGCCTCCGTTTTTATATAATACCGAATTATTATATCATACACAATACAAAATACAACATGAAAAAAGAAAATATTAAAAAATAACCGGAAAATTTACTCTCTTTATTGAAATATTATACTGTTGATGATATACTCAAACAGTACGGAATCAAAGCAAAGCTTTGAACGGCAAGAAAGGATGTTTTTCATGGCAGAAGTTAAAAATATTGACGCTGTTGCTTCTCTTGATGCAATGGATGCTCATGTTGATGACTGGCGCGACGCTACAAAAGGCAAACAGAGAGGTATTTTCTCCTTTGACGATCTTGTAACCGTAAAGCTCAAGACCCTCAAAAAGAGAATTTACACGGATGTTGAAAGTATTCCCGCCTGGAAGATGAAGGAATGTATCTACAAGGGCGTTGATGATTATGAATTTTTCTACGACGAGTGGAAAGAGCTTAATGTAGGCGACACCTGGGGTAATAACGGCTGGAGTGCATTTTTCAAAAACTCCTTTGATATTCCTCAGCGCTTTGCAGGCAAAAAGGTCACACTCAATGTTTATTTCGGCGGTGACTCCCTGCTTTCTCTCAACGGTGAGCCTTATCAGGGCATGGACCCCTTCAGAAACAGCGTTCTGCTCACAAACTGCGCCAAGGGCGGTGAGCATTATGATGTTGACATAGAGTCATATTATGTATGGCATTCAAACGAATCCACCGTCAAGACACTTTCCTGCTCTTTTGTAGGCGTTGTTGACCCGGTTATCGAGGATGTTTACTGGGATTTCAAGGCGGCTTTCAACGCTCTGTTTATGCCCGTTCTCGATAAGGGACTTGGTGATATTATCCGTGCCGCTCTTAAGGAAGCCTTCCTTCATGTCAATTTTGACCTTGAGGGCGATGAATTCAAAAATGAGCTTCTTATCGCAAAGCAGATACTCCGCGAAAAGATTTACGAGAACCCCAATTATTCTTCCATAGGTAAGCTTGCCCTTGTCGGCAACTCTCACCTTGACATAGTATTCATGTGGGCATACAAAGAGTATATCCGCAAGCTCGGCCGTACTCACGCCACCATGCTCAGACTTATGGAGCAGTACCCCGATTTCATTTTTTCACAGTCAACCGTACCCACTTATATCGAGCTTGAAAACCGTTATCCCAAGCTTTTCGAGCAGATTAAAGAGCGTATTAAGGAAGGCAGATGGGAGTATATCGGAGCCATGTGGGTTGAGCCCGACTGTAACCTTATCTCCGGTGAATCCTTTGTCCGTCAGCTTCTTCACGGTATCAGATATGCCGAGAATAAATTCGGCATCACCCCGAAGACCTGCTGGGTTCCCGATGTTTTCGGTAACGGATACGCCATGCCTCAGATTCTCAAAAAGGCAGGCTGTGAATATTTCGTAACTCATAAAATGGGTATCTGGAATGACACAAATCCCTGGCAGTATAACACCTTCTGGTGGGAGGGCCCGGACGGCTCGAGAGTATTCTCAATAGTTCCTCCCACTCACTTCATCGGCACCGTTGAGGCGGACAGCCTCAAAGTCAACTGGCAGAAGTACACAGACAAGGCCACTATCGGCGAGTCTATGTACTGCTACGGCTGGGGCGACGGCGGCGGAGGAGTTGACACCGAAATGCTTGAGTATGTCAAGCGTTACAGCAAATTCCCCGGCTTGCCCGAAGCAAAGCCCAGTAAGATTGAAGATTCTCTTGCCCGTATGAAGGCACACGCCACCGAAACCAACATCCCCATCTGGAAGGATGAGCTTTATCTTGAAGAGCACAGAGGCGTTCACACCACAAAGGCTTTGCTCAAGAAGTATAACAGATATTGTGAAAACCTTTTAAGACAGGCTGAAATCTTTGCTTCCATAGCAATGAAATACGGTTATGAATATCCTCTTGACGAGCTTAATGCCGCCTGGCAGGAGCTGCTGACAACTCAGTTCCACGACGGACTTCCCGGCTCACATATTACCGAGGTTTTCAATGACTGGTGCAATATGTACAAAGAGATTATTGCCGCCGGCGAAAAGGTTCGCGCCGAGGCTCTCAATGTCATTTCCGGCAATGCCTGCGGTGAAGAAAAATACGGCAAGCCCTTCGCACTCTTCAATTCTCTCGGCGTAAATGCCACCTCAAAGGTTGAGCTTCCCTATAAGGATGTTGAGCTTTATGATGCCGACGGAAACAAGGTTCCCGTTCAGGCATATACAAAGCTTGACGGCACAAAGGTGCTTGCCTTTGTTGCAAAGGATATTCCCGCTGTCGGCTTTAAGGTTTATTACGCCAAAGAAGGCAAGGTTTGCTGCGGCGAAGAAATCAAGGCCTGCGAGGTCGAAAATTGCTTCTTCTCACTTAAATTCAATGATGCGGCAGAGCTTACCTCCGTTTATGATAAGAGAAACGGCAGAGAGGTTCTTTCCGGCAAGGGTAATGTATTCCGCATTTACGAAGACCTTCCCGGCAAGTATGATGCCTGGGATATAGTTGCAACCTATGTTGACCGTGAGTTTGAAACCAAGCCCGGCAAGATTGAAAAGGTCGTAAAGGGAAGCGTATTCACCTGTGTAACCATTTCAAAGAATATCGTAAATTCGGTCATAAAGCAGAATATCCTTATTTACAATGACCTTGACCGTATTGATTTTGATACCTTCATTTCATGGCACGAAAAAGAAAAGCTTCTCAAGGTCGGCTTTGATGTTGATATCAAGGCACAGAAATTCACCCGTGATATTGCTTATGCCACCATTGAAAGCTCCAATTACCGCCATAATCCTTACGATAAGGCAAAGTTTGAGGTCAGCGCCCATAACTTCATTGATATGTCAGAGGACGGCTACGGCCTTTCAATTCTCAACGACTGCAAGTACGGTTATGAGGTAGATAAGCAGAGAATGATAATTACCCTTCTCAAGGCTCCCATGAATCCCGACCCCGAGAGCGACAGAGGCGACCATTATTTCACTTATTCTCTTTATCCTCATGACGGCTGCTGGAAGGATGCCGGAACCGTTACAAAGGGCCTTGAGCTTAACAACGCTCTTGTTCCCGTTGACCTTGCTGCCGATGCCAAGGGCGAAAATGAAGGCTCCTTCATGAGCGTTTCCGCCCCCAATGTTCCTCTTGAATGTGTCAAGAAGTGCGAAGACAGTGACGATTATATCGTTCGTTTCGTTGAAAAGGCCGGCAGAAGAACAAAGGTTGATTTCAGCTTCTTCGCCGAAATCGCAAAGGTCAGCGAATGTGACCTTATTGAGCGCAATGATGTTGATTTTGACGGCTTTGAGGGTTCAAAGCTCAGCTTTGAAATTGCTCCGTTCGAAATCAAATGCTTCAAGATTAAAGTAAAATAATTTATTTTCGGGCTGCCGTTTACGGGCAGCCCGAATCAACAGAATAAGAGGTACGAGTTATGAAAATACTTCATTTTGACCTTACCAATGAGAATGTTACTCTTGATGTTTATCTTCCGGATTATTCCCCTGAAATGGCACACAGAGCAAAGAGAAAAAGCATTCTCGTTATTCCCGGCGGTGCCTATAAATTCTGCTCCGACCGTGAGGCCGAGCCCGTGGCAACGGAATTTATCCGCGCCGGATATGCAGCTTATGTGCTGAGATATTCTCTTAATGAGAATTCTGCTTTTCCCCGTCCTCTCAACGATGCGGAAGAGGCTCTTGAGTTTATAAGAGCCCATGCCGACGAATGGGGAATTTATCCCGATAAGATTGCCGCCATAGGCTTTTCCGCCGGAGGTCATCTTACCGCAGCGGTTTCCACCATGGGCAGGGTCAGACCCAACGCCCAGATTCTCGGTTATCCCTGTATACTTGAGGAAATGGGAAATATTCTTGCGTTCCCCATTCCGGGTCTTGACAAAGAGGTCGATGACCTTACGCCTCCCGCTTTTATTTTCCATGCCTGTGAGGATAACTGCGTTCCCATCAGAAACAGTCTGAGGTTTGCAGATGCTCTCGACAAAAAAGGAATACCGTTTGAAATGCATATTTTCCAGAAGGGCTATCACGGCTTTTCAACTGCGACCCGTGAGGTTTATGCAAACGAAAACGATTATGAATACAATAAGCATTGCGCACCCTGGGTCGGAATGTGCCTGACCTGGCTTGATAAACTCTTTGACGAATAAAAAAGGACAGAAAAATGAGTGAAAAATTAACGGTAGTAACCGGAGCAAACGGATATCTCGGCTATGCTCTTGTGAGTGAGCTTGCCAAAAAAGGGGATAAAATACGCCTTTCCCTGCTCTTTGACTGCAATGAGCTTGACGAATTCGGCTGTGAAAAAATGATAGGCAATGTCTGCGACATAAATCACCTTTATGAAGCCTTTGAGGGTGCCGATACCGTCTATCATGTGGCGGGAGTTGTTGACATTACAGGCAAAAGAGATAAGCTTGTATGGGATGTAAACTTTGAGGGAACAAAAAATGTTGTTGCCGCCTGTAAGAAATGCGGAGTAAAGAACCTTGTTTATGTTTCCTCTGTTGACTGCATTCCCGCAGGCTTCGGCAATGAAGTTCTCAGAGAGGTTTCTCACTATGACCCCGACCCCATTGAGGGCGCATATGGCAAGAGCAAGGCCTGCGCAAGCCAGTATGTTATAGATTCCAGTGACGAAAACCTTAAATGCTGTGTCATTCAGCCCAGCTGCTGCATAGGCCCCAATGACATTTACGGCACAAACAGCGTCTGCACCATGATTGACCTTTACAATAAGGGGCTTTTCCCCGTTACCCTTAATTTCGGCGGATATAACTTTGTTGATGTCCGTGATGTTGCAAAGGGAATGATAGGTGCCGCCGAAAAGGGCAGAGGAGGCGAAAGCTACTTCCTTTGCGGTGAAAGACTTTCGGTTGATGAATTTATCAAAACCCTTGCAAAAATCAACGGCAAAAAGCCGCCTAAGATTGCAATGGGCAAAAAGACACTGCTTAAGCTTTGCCCCGCCATTGCGGCATTCTTTAAGCTGATGAAATGGCCTCCCGTGCTTACGGAGTTTTCCATAAACAAAATCTGCGAAAACTGTAATTTCAGTTATGAAAAAGCCGCAAAGGAGCTTGGCTACAGCCCCATGAGCGCAGAGGAATCGCTGAGAGACACAGTTAACTGGCTTAAAGCAAACAAGAAATAAAAAAGAGAAATGCCGTTCCGGAATCAGGGGCGGCATTTTTTGTAAAGAACGAACTTTATGATATAACGGTTTTATTCATATTTTTATTGACAAAAAAGAATGTGAGTGCTATAATCCAAACAATATTAAAACCTATGAGGCGGAGATCAAACCGTTAGCGCATCCACAGAGAGTGCCGGGGGCTGAGACCGGTGCGAAAAGCGGAACGGCAAATGGACCGCTGAGGGCGGGGTGAAAGGCAGTAAGCCGATTAGCTTCCGACGCAGGCCTGCGTTATCGGGCAGGGGTGTGTCAGCACCCGCAGAGAGGTCATTTTCATGACAACCAAGGTGGTACCGCAGGAATAATGTTTATCCTGTCCTTGTTTTCCGAAAGGGAAACAAGGATTTTTTTATGATAAAGGGTGACGGATATGAAGCTTTTGACAAAACGATGGTGACCCTGTATTCTGTTGAAAAAATGAAGAAATAAAAAGTTTAATATATAAGGAGACAAATATTATGTCAGAGAATTTTGATTTTACAAATTATTTCAAGCGTTATCCCGATGAAAAGGGCTTTTTCGGCAAATACGGCGGAGCTTATGTTTCCGATGAGCTTAAAGCCGCTATGGAAGAAATCACAGAGGCTTATTTCAGTATATGCAAGTCTGCAAAGTTCATCAATGAGCTTCGCAGAATAAGAAAGGATTTTCAGGGCAGACCCACTCCGATTACTCACCTTGAAAGACTTTCAAACAGCCTCGGCAATGTTCAGCTTTATGTTAAGCGTGAGGACCTCAATCACAGCGGCGCACACAAGCTGAATCACTGCATGGGTGAAGCTCTGCTTGCCAAATACATGGGCAAAAAGAAAATCATTGCAGAAACGGGTGCAGGTCAGCACGGTGTTGCCCTTGCAACTGCCGCCGCTCATTTCGGCCTTGAATGTGACATCTATATGGGTTCCGTTGATATTAAAAAGCAGGCTCCCAATGTGGCAAGAATGAAAATTCTCGGCGCCAATGTCATTGAAGTTACCGAAGGCCTTCAGACCCTTAAGGAAGCTGTTGATGCGGCTTTTGACGCTTACGCAAGAGATTATAAAGACACAATGTACTGTATCGGCTCCGTTCTCGGCCCTCATCCCTTCCCGATGATGGTTCGTGACTTCCAGAGCATAGTCGGCTTTGAGGCAAGAGAACAGTTTACGGAAATGACCGGAGAGCTTCCCGACTCCATAGTTGCCTGTGTGGGCGGCGGTTCAAATGCGGCCGGTTTCTTTGCCGGCTTCCTTGCAGACCCCGTTGAAATAATCGGCATTGAGCCTCTCGGCAGAGGTGCGGCTCTCGGTGACCATGCCGCTTCAATCCAGTACGGCGAAGAGGGCATTATGCACGGCTTCAACAGCATTATGCTTAAGGATGCCAACGGTGACCCCGCTCCCGTTTATTCTGTTGCCAGCGGCCTTGATTATCCTTCATCCGGCCCCGAGCACGCTTTCCTTCACGATATAGGCAGAGTTAAATATGATGTAATTGACGACGAAGAAGCTATTGATGCTTTCTTCAAGCTTTCAAAGCTTGAGGGTATCATTCCCGCCATTGAAAGCTCACACGCCGTAGCTTATGCCATTAAGATGGCAAAAGAACGCAATCACGGCTCAATTCTCATAAATCTTTCCGGCAGAGGAGACAAGGACATGGACTATGTTCTTGATAATTTCGGTATCAGATGAACAAATTACAGACTTTAATTGATGAAAAAGGTATTATTTATCTTGTTTCACAGATAATAAGCATAATCGCTTCCGTTTTGCTTCTGCTTTCTTTTCAGATGAAGAAGCACAGAACGATATTGCTTATGCAGTCGGCGGCAGCCCTGCTTTTCGGTGTTCAATACACGATGATAGGTGCTTATGAAGGCGCGGTATGCAATTTTATCGGCATGGTGAGAGCATTTGTTTATTCCTTCAGAGGCAGAGCCAAGGCTGTTGACCATATCTGCTGTCCAATATTCTTTGCACTTGCTTTTGTCGCCAGCGGAGTTTTCACTTATTCCTCGCCGTTTTCATTGCTGCCCATATTTGCCATGGTGATTTCATCCTTTGTGCTGTGGAATCCCAAAACTCAGCAGCTCAGAGCGCTGACGCTCCCGACCTCCGTGATGTGGCTTATCTATAATGTAAGCTGCGGCTCGCTTGTGGCAAGCATAACAGAGGCCTCGGCAGAGGTTTCCATACTGATAGGGCTGTTCAGATTCAGAAAAAGAAAAGAGAAATAAATAACAGAGGCAGTCTGCCGGACTCGGATATCCGGTGAACTGCCTCTGAATTTTTGCCGAAAAGTATTATGCCATATTTATTTTTTTCATCAGAAATGTTCTCATTGAAATTATGCAGGCGGTGAGCTGTTCTTCACTCTGCGGATCGGAATAAGGAACAAAATCGGGGGAATCGGCTATTTCGGGAAAAATTCCGAGACAGCTTCCGATGACCTTTACGGCCTTTTGGCAGTTGAAGGGCTTTCCCCATTCAGGCTCAATGGTCACATGGTCAAGATTGTCAACCTCGAGCAGGATTATTTTTCTGTCATAAGTGTACATTTATATATCCTCCTCACAGCTTGCGGATGAAATAACGGCATCCGCCCTCCATGTAATCCGGGTTTCTCATTGCTTCTTTTCCGAGAATGTCCATGAGCTTGATGTTTCTCGTGCTTATTGTTCCGTTTTCGTTAAGGTCGATTATTCTGCCGCCGCGAAGGTCGTCATGAGCCGACATATTATATCCGATTGCGGCGTCGCAGGCGAGTGTTACCCCGCAGTATTCACCCTGAATATCTATAAGATGCTCGTGGCCGAAGAAAAAGCCTTTGATATCACCGCGCTGAAGGCTTGCAAGAAACAGCCCGGAATTAAGCTCCGTTGCTCCGCATTTTTCACGCTTATCGCCTCTTGCATTGCATTCCTCCGGGTTTCTGAGTACCTCAAGATATTCGGGAAGCGGAATGTGCATAAACATTACTCCGGGTATCTTTTTGCCGTATTTCTTTTCCATGGCAAGAGAATTGCCGAAATACCAGCTTATCTGGTCGAAAAGCGGAGCGGCACCGTTTGCTCCTTCGTTGAAATGGTCTGGCAGTCTGAATCTTGTGCCGGGCTCCATGCCGAACATCTCCGCATAGTCTTCTATATAGCGGTTTGAATCCATTGCCCAGATATTGAATGCCGGGGTGTCATCCTTTGAGGAAAGCACGCTCAGACAATAATTGCCTGTGCCGTGGATGTCCTCTGGTCCGCTTTGGGAAAGGCAGAAGGGAAGCTCCTCGTAGGCTTTTTCCTCGAGGGCAATATCTATTCCCACTTCTCTGTCGTGGTTGCCGAAAATCGTTCCCCAGGGGATTTTTCGTTCCGTTACCGGCGCCATAATGTCCGCCATATAGTCCCGCACCTGCTCCGGGGTTTCTCTGTCAAGGCACTGGTCGCCGCCGACCATCACGAAATCCGGTTTCGTTTCTTCAAGCAGAGCTTCAATTCCTTTTTTCAGCTTCGGGTTATAATCAGCTCCGGCGTGGAAATCGGAAATCATCAGTATTCTGAATTTGCCGTTTCCGTTGAATCTGAGAGTAATATCGTTCATTTTTCCCTCCGCAGGCATCTTATTTTTCGTCTATCGGCATTGTTGCGTAAGCGTTAAGGTCAAGACCTGCCGTGTTTCCGCTGATATATTCATAATACGCCTGTGAGCCGACCATGGCGGCATTGTCACCGCAGAGGTCAAGACGTGGCATATAAAGCTTCCAGCCCTCGGCTTTGCATATATCTTCCATTTTTGCTCTCAGCACTGAATTTGCGGAAACTCCGCCTGCAAGAGCAATTTTTTTGAATCCGAATTCCTTTGCCGCTGCCACCGTGTTTGCTGTCAGACAATCCGTAACCGTGTTTATGCAGGAGGCACCCAGATCGGCTGTGTTTATTTCTTCACCCTTCTGCTTCGCATTGTGAACGGTATTCACAACAGCGGTTTTCAGACCGGAAAAGCTGAAATCGTATTTACTGCCGTCAACTCTGGGCTTGGGGAATTTATAGGCTTTCGGGTCACCGTTTTTGCTTATGCGGTCAAGGTTGACTCCGCCGGGGTAATCAAGGCCCATGGAGCGGGCGCATTTGTCCATACATTCGCCGGCTGCATCGTCACGGGTGCGGCCGATAATCGTGAAATCCGTATAATCGTTTACGGCTGCGATGTGGCTGTGACCGCCGGAGACCACAAGGCAAAGGAAAGGCGGCTCAAGGTCGGGCGAGGTGATGTAGTTTGCGGCTATGTGCGAGCGCAGATGATGAGTCGGCACAAGAGGCTTACCGCTTGAATAGGCAAGACCCTTTGCAAAATTTACGCCCACAAGCAAAGCACCTATGAGCCCCGGGGCGTAGGTGACGCCGATGGCATCAATATCATCCATGGTAACACCTGCGTCATCAAGAGCTTTTTTGACAACTCCGCTGACGGCCTGGGCGTGCATCCTTGATGCTATTTCGGGAACGACACCGCCGTAAATTATATGTTCTTTGACCTGCGAAGCGATAACGCTTGAAAGTATCTTTCTGCCGTCTTCAACAACGGCGGCGGCAGTTTCATCGCAGGAGGATTCAATGGCAAGTATTTTCATCAGTCAACCTTCTCAAAATAAAGTGTAAACAGCAGGGCATCTTCCGCAGGGGAGGAATAAAAGCTTTTTCTTTTGCCCATCTGCTTAAAGCCCTGTTTTTCGTAAAGGGCAATGGCGGGAGCATTGCTTTCCCTGACTTCAAGAGTGATAAATTCGCATTTTCTGCTTTGTGCACCTGAACCGGCGGCTTTAAGAAGAGCGTCGGCAATGCCTTTTCTTCTCATTTCCGGCAAAACGCAGATATTGGTGATATATGCTTCACCGCAGATTTCCTGAACACCGATATATCCCGACATTTTTCTGTCGCAGAAGGCCACGAGAAAATGTGAAAAATCATTTTTCAGTTCTTCCGCAATGCCTTCCTCCGTCCAGGGGGAGGAAAAACAGATTTTTTCAAGATAAGCGACCCCGCTGACATCGGCGGCGGTCATTTCTTTTATTAAAAGCTCCATTTTTTAATCCTTTGCGTCATACCAGGTTTTGCCGCGGCCTACATCGGCTTGAAGAAGAACACGCATTTTTACTGCGCTTTCCATTTCCCGTTTGAGGATTGATGCAACTGCATCCGCCTCTTCTTCGGGTGCCTCGACAATCAGCTCGTCATGGACCTGCAAAATGAGCTTTGCTTTGAAGCATTGTTCTTCAAGAGCCTTGCTTACTCTGATCATTGCGATTTTAATTATATCGGCGGCCGTGCCCTGAATAGGCATATTCATTGCCATTCTTTCGCCTGCGGCACGCAGATTTCCGTTTGAAGCCTGAATTTCCGGTATGTAGCGGCGGCGATTGAATGCGGTTTCCACATAACCTGTCTTTTTGGCATTCTCGACAACATTTTTCATATAGTCCCTGACACCGGAGAAATTATTGAGGTAATCTTTTATATATCTGTCGGCTTCGCTTACGGAAACACCGATATTCTTTGAAAGCGAAAATGCACCGATACCGTAAACGATACCGAAGTTAACGGCTTTTGCGCGGCTTCTCATAAGGGGCGTGACCATCATCAGCGGCATATCGAAAACCTGAGAAGCGGTTATGGCGTGAATATCATCACCGTTGTTGAAGGCTTCAAGCATATTTTTATCGTTTGCCATGTGAGAAAGCACACGCAGTTCAATCTGTGAATAGTCTGCGTCAACAAGCACCCAGCCGTCTCTCGCCTTGAAAAATTTTCTCATTTCTTTTCCGAGAGGAGAGCGCACGGGGATGTTTTGCAGATTGGGCTCTGCGGAGGAAATTCTGCCCGTTCTTGTTTCTGTCTGATTAAGGGTAGAGTGAATTCTGCCGTCATCACCGATAACCTTAAGCAGACCGTCGCAGTAGGTCGACCTCAGCTTTGCCAGAGTGCGGTATTCGAGGATTTTTGCCACAACGGGATATTCCGACGAAAGTCCTTCAAGTACCTCGGCGTTTGTGGAAAAACCGCTTTTTGTCTTTTTCTTTGCGGGAAGACCCATTTTAACGAAAAGAGCCTCACCGAGCTGTTTGGGAGAGTTGAGATTGAATTCATAACCTGCTTCGGCATAGATTTCACCGACAATGGTGTCGATTTTTTCACCCAGCATTTTACCGAAGCTCTCTATGCCCTCTGCATCGGCAAGGAAGCCTTCCTTTTCCATGGAGGCAAGCACCTTTGCCAGCGGAAGCTCGATTTCATCAAGAAGCTTTTCCTGACCGTTTTCCATGATTTTTTCGTTAATTGCTTTGAAAGCGGCAGGCAGGTAAGCCGTCAAAAGAGAGTATTCATCATTTTCGCAGATAACGCCTGCGTATTCTTCAATTATCCGCTTGAATTCATAGGTGGATGACGGGTTAATGACATAAGCGGAGAGCATGGCATCCCCGGCAATCGAATTGATTATAATATCCGTTCTGTAATTATAAAAGAACGCGTAGAGGGTCTTGCAGTTATAGGTATATTTTCTGATTTCTTTTTCAAAAAGGAAATCTTCACAGAATGTGAGGTAGCCTTCGTTTTCGGGGTCAACCTTTGCAACTCCGTTGTCGGTTTTTACGTAAAATATGCCGTCTTCAAATGAGAAGTAGGCTTCTCCGGCTTTTTTTAGTGTGTTGAAAAACAGCTTCAGGTCACTGACAGAGTAAAGCTCCGTGCTGACTTTTTGCATTTCTGACGATGGCTTTGAAACGGCAGCGGGCTTAAGGTCGAGGCGTTCAAGAAGCTTGAACATTTCAAGCTCGGAAAGGATGGTCGTTACTTTATATGCATCCTTTTCATCGGGAATGTAATTTGAATAGGTTTTTTCAATGGGCGCATCTGCTCTTATGGTGCCGAGGGTGCGGCTGAGATAGGCCATATCCTTGTCGGCGGCAAGCTTATCGTGAACACCCTTTTTGATGTCAAGGGTTTCGAGAGAAGCATAAATCTCATCAATACTGCCAAAGCGTGAAACAAGGTCTTTGGCGGTTTTTTCACCGATTCCCGCAACGCCCGGAATGCAATCGGAGGCATCACCCTGAAGTGCTTTTATGTCAATAAGCAGTTCTGGGGTGGGTACAAGATAATCCTCCGTGATTTTTTCACGGTCATATCTGACAGTCACGGGAGCACCCATTTTTGTGCTTGCAAGCAGAACATTTACATTATCTCTGACAAGCTGAAGCGAATCTCTGTCGCCTGTGGCAATATAGCAGAAATCTTCTTTACCGCAGGCACCTGCAAGAGTGCCGAGAATATCATCTGCCTCCCAGCCGGGAGCTTCAACTATTTTATATCCGAGAGCCCGGAGCAGGTCTTTGAGGTAAGGCATCTGGCTCGCCAGTTCCTCCGGCATACCCTTTCTGTTTGCTTTATAGCCGTCATACATTTTATGGCGGAAGGTGGGGGCTTTTACATCAAAAGCCACGGCAACCGCATCGGGCTTGACATCAGCCTGAAGCTTAAGAAGAATATTCATAAAGCCGTAAACGGCATTTGTGTAGTGTGAACCGTCTTTGGTGGTGAGAAGCTTCACTCCGAAAAACGCTCTGTTTACAATGCTGTTGCCGTCAATGGCAAGTAATTTCATCAAAATCACCTCATCGGTTTTGTATTTAATAAGTATATCACAAAAAAGCGCATAACTCCAATATTTTTTCAAATTATTGAAAAATGACAAAGATAATGTTAAAATCTATCCGGTGATTATATGAATATAGGAAATGTGAAGCTTGAGGGCTTTGCCGCTCTTGCTCCCATGGCGGGGGTGACGGACAGGGCCTTCAGGGAAATATGTCTTGAATACGGTGCATCTTATGTGGTCAGCGAAATGGTCAGCTCAAAGGGCCTTACCATGCACGACCGCAAATCCGATCTGCTTATGACTCTCGGTGAAGCGGAAAAGCCCGCCGCAGTTCAGATTTTCGGCTGTGAGCCCGAAACCATGGCGCAGGCGGCAAAAAAAGCGGAAATGAGCGGCTGCGTTGCCGTTGATATAAATATGGGCTGCCCCGCACCGAAGGTGGCAGGGCACGGCGGCGGAAGCGCACTGATGAAAGACCCGTTGTTGGCGGCAAAAATAACAGAGGCTTGTGTTAATGCCGTCAGTGTTCCCGTTACCTGTAAAATAAGAAGCGGCTGGGATGAAAACAGCATCAATGCGGTGGAAATGGCAAAAATGCTTGAGCAGGCGGGGGCCTCGGCAATTACTGTTCACGGCAGAACAAGAAAACAGATGTATGCTCCGCCCGTAAATTATGACATTATCCGTCAGGTGAAAAATGCTCTTTCAATACCCGTTATCGGAAATGGCGACATTGTTGACCCGCAAAGCGCAGAGTTTGTTTATAAAACAACGGGCTGTGATTTTGTCATGATAGGCAGGGGAGCTCTCGGTGCGCCCTGGGTTTTCAGACAGATAAATGAATATTTCGCTCTCGGCAGGGTCATCACTCAGCCCTCGGTTGAGGAAAAAATGCAGGTGATGATAAATCACATAACAAGGCTTTGTGAATACAAGGGGGATTATGTGGGCATCAGAGAGGCAAGGAAACACGCCGGGTGGTACATAAAGGGTATGAAGGGTGCCGCCGCCTTCCGCAGAGATATAGGCTCTCTTGAAACTGTTGACCAGCTTAAAGAGCTTGCGGAAAAGGTTGTAAACAGCGCAAATGAATAAATATTGCCGGAAAGAAAAACAGAGAGATGATTTGCGAAAAAAGCGCCGCTGAATCATCTCTCTGAATTTATATATTCCCTTTTGCTTACCCTTCGTTGTTGATACAGCGGAAAAGGTCATTGAAAATGCAGTCACGGTTCAGATTGGTAACCGCTCTCATAAGGTGGCGGCCCGAATCGTGGCACCAGTAAAGCCTCGACTCATGCTTTTTGTAGCAATCGAGAGTACGAAGCTCATCACTGACGGTCAGTTCTTCGGTAAGTCTCGGGCTGTGAATCACCTCTGTGCTGAACCATTCGGGGTGAACGATGTATGCAATGGTGGATATATCCCAGATTACTCTTGACGAAGCTTTTCCGTTGTCACATTCACGCACGAGTGAGGTCAGATATGTTCCGATTTCCGTTTTGCCGTCAATAAACCTTTCAAGCTCGGAAACCGTGGTTGTCAGTTTATCCACAACACCTGCGCAGGGGAGCTGAATAAGCGGAACTCCGCAGTCAAAAATCAGGCGTGATGCTGTGGGGTCCTGATATAAATTATATTCGTTTGCACTGCTCTGTTTTGTTGATTGACCTCCGAGCCATACAACAACGATTCTGTCGATTATTTCAGGTTTCATCAGAATGGCGGAGGAAACATTTGTTATGGCACCTATTGCAACAACATAAAGCGGGTTTTCGGGTGAATAGGTCATGGCTCTTTCAATCAGGTCACGCGCGGCAGGGGAATCGACCGCCGTACCGTTCATAAAACGGTCGGAGCCCTTGAAAACAAAACCGTCTGTGTTCGTTTTACCGAGCATGGCGAGAATTTTGATTATTTCGTCATAGCTCTGCTGCATTCCGACATCCGGGGTCGGCTCGGGGCTGTGCGTAAACGGAGCGGCATAAACAGCGTCAAGTGAGATTTTTCCTGCTTGGCTCAGACGGTATGCATAGGTAAGGGCAAATTGGTCATCAACCTCGTTTTTTGTATCCGTATCAAGAATAATATGTATGCCGCCGCTGACGGGCTCAAGCTTTTTCAGCCTTTCTGATTCGACCATGTTCATTCTCCTTTTTCGGTTATTCCACTTATTTCAACAATTCTGCGGCACGCATACCGATGATTTTTTCGAGCATTTTCAGGCGTTCACTGTCAAGGTTATATCTGCTGTGGCGCTTGAAGCGGAAGTCGAGCAAGCCTCTCAATGCGTTCTTCTGTTCGTGAGTAAGAACCGCTTTTGCCTCGCCTATGAAGTCATCATATACGCAGGGCAGAACGGTATCGGCATATTTCTTCA
>JAZUJJ010000109.1:0-8644 GCA_045642725.1 Acutalibacteraceae bacterium | reverse complement strand
GTCAATGCCGTAAATGCTCTGTACGCTCATCTGTGTCGATGCGTGTATGGGCACATCGGGGCAGACCTGCCTTATCACGCAAGCAAGCCCCACATCCTGTATTATGAAGGCATCCGCACCGGAAAGGCAGATGCTTTTTATCTCCTCATAAGCGTCTCTGAGCTCACTGTCGGCGGCAAGGGTGTTGAGCGTAACATACACCTTTACTCCCCTTTTATGGCAATAATCAACGGCTCTGATAAGCTCATCCCCGGTAAAATTCGCAGCATTTCGCCTTGCATTGAAGGCCTTGCAGCCGAGATAAACCGCATCTGCCGAGCAGCGCACCGCCGCTGTCAGAGACTCAAAGCTCCCTGCGGGAGCAAGAATTTCAGCACTCATTTTTTCGCCTTTGCCGCGGCAAGCTCTTTATTGAGCCTGTCAACCTCCTTTTTGAGGATTCCCGCATCGGCCTTGGCCCTTGCGGTTTCGTCAATATAGGCGTGTATCTGAGTTCTCAGATTTTCACAGTTTGATTCCGAGGTTTTATATTTTTCGGCATATTCAAGAGCGGTAAGCACGGCACACTGAGTAACGGAAAATCTGCCGCCGTAGGAAAGATATTCACCTATCTTTTCGTTTACCTCTTCCCCCGTTTTTTCAAGCTCCGCAGGGTCATCCTCGGTGGTAAGGCTGTAAGTTTCTCCTGCAATTATCAGTTTGATTTTCTCCATAAAGCACCTCACGGGTATAATTATACAAGTCTAATTATACATAAAAATTTATAAAATACAAATACTTTTTTTACTTTTTATACTTATATTTAATTGAAAATCGGCTCCTTATATGTTATGATAACTTAAATTTTGACATTTTGGTGATGGAAATGAAAAAAACGGTTTCAATTCTGATTGTTATATGTGCGCTTATTCTTTCGTTCTCCGGCTGTGTTTTTGACAAAAAAAAGACGGCACTTGTCATTTCCGGAACGGAGATTGACAGTGAAATTTATTCCTACTATAAGGACCTTGTAATTCAGCGTCCTCAGGATCACGATGTTGCCAACATCAAAGACGGCAGTGCCGTTAGAGACGCCGCCGTAAAGCTTTGCACAAGATACCTTGCCCTTAACACAAGCTTTGCGGAAAGAGGTCTTTCCCTCTCCGCCTCCGAAAAGGTGACGATTTCGGAAAATGTGAATAATTATTGGATAAGATCCGCCGCTCATTACAAATCCATAGGCGTTTCAAAGCAGGCGCTTACAAAGATAATGACAAGCGAGGCTTATGAAAACGCAATATTCTCATCCATCTATGACAAGGGCGTTATGAATGTGCAGACGGAAAAGGAAATAGAAGCATACTTCTATTCGAATTACACTGCCTTCCGCAGTATATGCGCTTACTATACCGCCGCCGACGGCAGCAGCATCACCGAGCAGGAAAAATATAATCTGCTTGCGGTTTTCGATAATATCGTTGCTTCCTCCGGCTCCGGCGAAACAGCCTTTACGGATGCCTGCAGTGCCGCCGGATATACCGCCTCGGATATTGTTATCCTCGGCAGCAGCTCCGACGGTTACCCCACGGGATTTTTCAACAAGGTCTATACTCAGGCCGAAAATTCCGTAAGCAAGCTTGAGTATGACGAATGTGTTTTTGCCGTGAGAAAAGAAAGCATCAGAGATCTCGGCGAAGGCGTTTATGCCGCTTACCGTGCCCAGTGCATAAAGGATATGTATGCCCCGGCGTGGCAGGAAACAATGGACACATATATGAGCAAATTTACCGTTGACAGTGTCAATGTATAATTCGGAGGCTGAAAATGAGCGCAAAATGGATATGGTATAAGGGCGATTTTGAAATATATCATCATCTGCTTCTTTCCTGCCGCCGTCAGGAAAAGGGCTGTGATTACCCTTGTATGTGGCATCTTTCCCAGCCCGAAAAAAGCATATCTTTCATCAAGGATGTTTCTGTTCCGGCTCCCGGCACAATGAATGTCGTCACATACTCAAAAGGAATGGTGAGAGCCTTCGGCAAGCTGTGGCCGGTGAATACGGATATTCCCGTTCCCCCGGGTGAGCACAGAATTGAAATCGAGGTTTTTGACCTTGAAGCCTTTCCCGCCATCTATATAGACAGCGAATATATCTTTACCGATGAAAGCTGGGTCGCCGATGACCATAACAAAAGCTGGTCACCCGTCGGCTGTGAGCCCGTTTATCCCGACGCCGATGACGACCCGAGAATTTTTCCCTTCAGTTACCGTGAGCTTACTCCCGTCAGCACGGAAAGCCTTGTCGGCGGCATTCTTTACGATTTCGGTAAAGAAAGCTTCGGCCCCGTTACCGTAATATGTGACGGCTGTGCAGAGGGTATATCCCTGATTTACGGTGAAAGCAGGCAGGAAGCCCTTGACCCGGAAAACGCCATTATTCGTGAAACGCTGACGAAAAATGACGATAAAAAAAGACCCGCGAGGGCATTCAGATATATTTTCATGAGCTGCCCCGAGGGCGTAAAAGCAGACCTTTCGGCTCAGCTTGAATATCTGCCTCTTGAAGACACAGGTGCATTTGAATGTGACAACCCGGAAATCGGCAGAATATGGAAGCTGAGTGCCGACACATTCCACCTCAATTCCAGAGAATTTTTCCTTGACGGCATAAAGCGTGACAGATGGGTATGGTCGGGCGATGCTTATCAATCCTTTATGATAAACCGCTGTCTTTACAATGACCCGCAAATCACCGAGCGCACGATTACCGCCCTGCTCGGCAAGCCGCCTTACAGAACTCATATAAACACGATAAATGACTATTCCGCTTATCTGATTATTTCCGTTTATGAGCATTGGTTCGCAACGGGAAGAGATGAATTTGTCAAAAATAATTACGACAATCTGAAAGCTTTGTTCGACTTCGTTATTTCACGCCTTGATGAAAACGGTCTTTCCGTAAAAAGAAGCGGCGACTGGGTGTTCATTGACTGGGGCGTTCTCGATAAGGACGGACCTCACTGTGCAGAGCAGATTTTGCTTTGGAAGGCCTGCCTTGTCATGAGCTGTCTTTCCGCCGCCGCAGGCAAAAACGAAAGCTTTGATGACAGAGCCGATAAGCTCAGAAGCAAGATAAACGAGCTGTACTGGAACGAAGAAAAAGGAGCCTTCATCGACTCCTTCACCTCGGGAAAAGAATTCGTTTCAAGACAAACAAATGTTTTTGCGGTGCTTTTTGACTTCTGCACGGAAAAGCAGAAGCAAAGCATTATTAAAAATGTTTTTGAGAATGACAGCCTTGCACCCATAACCACGCCTTATTTCAAGCTTTATGAGCTGCTTGCCATGTGCAAATGCGGCCTTACCGAAAAGGCACAAAAATATATCCTTTCCTATTGGGGCGGTATGCTTAAGCTCGGCGCCACCTCGGTCTGGGAAGCCTTTGATGAAACCAAGAGCGGTGACGAGCATCTTGCCATGTACGGCAGTGCCTACGGTAAATCCCTTTGCCACGCCTGGGGAAGCGGGCCGATACTTCTGCTCATTTCCGAAATTGCGGGCATAAAACCCGCCTGCATCGGCAGTGAAAGCTTCATTGCCGAGCCGAAGCCGGGTATTTTCGCCTCCTTCGCCGCCACGGCTCCCATGGGCAAAGGAAAAGTTACTTTGAAATATGATAACGGCACATATACCGTTGAGAGCTTCGGCTGTAACGGAATACTCAGACTCGGTGAAAAAGATTTCAATATTGAAGCCGGAAAAACTCTCACAGTTAAATTCTGAAGAACGGAGATAACCAAAATGTGGCTGCTTTTTGCGTTTATGACCTTCGTTGCCTGGGGTACCGCAGATCTGTTTTATAAGAAAAGCAACAATGAAAGTGAAAAATACAGTCATCTCAAAACCTCTGTGATGGTCGGCCTTATTATGGGCCTTTGCGCCGCAGGAACGATAATTATCAAAAAGATTGATTATGACCCGAAAAATCTGCTGATTTATCTTCCCGTTTCGGCAATGTATATCCTTTCCATGACAGTCGGATATTTCGGTCTGCGCTATCTTGAGCTTTCCGTTTCATCACCCATTCAGAATGCATCCGGTGCCGTTTCCTGCATTATGCTGATGATTTTTCTGCACGAAATACCGGATAAATTCTCACTAATTGCCGTTTTTCTCATTACTCTCGGCGTAATACTTCTCGGTATAGCCGAAGCCCGCGGCAATGAAAAGCTTCCGGAAAGTGAAAACGGAAAATACCGCAAAAGTCTTACGGCATTCATGATGCCGATAGCTTACTGCATAATAGATTCTCTCGGCACCTTTTTTGACGGCAGATACCTTGATGATATTTCCTCAACCCCTCTTGTGAATGTCACCGGGGATAATCTTGAAGATGTGGCAAACATAAGCTATGAGCTGACATTCTTTGCCGTCGCCGTAATACTTTTCATATATATAAGAATCATCAAAAAAGAAAAATTTGCTCTTACCCGTCAGGGCAGCCGTATTGCGGCGGCTTCCTTTGAAACGGCGGGTCAGTTTGCTTACGTTTATGCTCTTTCCGGCAATGCAGTGGTTGCCGCCCCGGTCGTGGCTTCCTACTGTATCTGCTCGGCGCTGCTTGCAAGGCTTTTCCTTAAAGAAAAGCTCACCGCAAAACAATACACGGCAGTGGCACTTGTCATAAGCGGAATAATAATTCTGGGAATAATTGAAGGTATTGAGTCCTGAATCAATACCGGGGAGGAATAAAAATGAAAAAAGACAAAAATCCCGGCGCAGCGGAAAAAATCATCTCCGTTATCCTGGGCACACTTGCCGGCGGCTTTATGTGGAGATGCAGAGGTGAATCGGGCTTCGGCTCCTCATGGGGTCTTTACAGTGTGGCTCTGATTCTCATTCTGATTATTTACAACTTTTACGGCAACAAA
This sequence comes from Acutalibacteraceae bacterium, assembly GCA_045642725.1. Classification (GTDB taxonomy): domain Bacteria; phylum Bacillota; class Clostridia; order Oscillospirales; family Acutalibacteraceae; genus CAG-177. The sequence continues at coordinate 3,734 of JAZUJJ010000109.1, read as the reverse complement.
AAAGGTTTCAAATTTGAGATGATACCCATAGGCGCATTTCTTGCGGGCCTCGGTGTTACGGGCTATGCCACCGTTATCGAACAGCTTGCGGGAGTCATTTACAACGATGTAACACCCACGGGCGAAGTCGTATATTGCCCCGTTGACAAATTCAGCGGACTTTATATCATTCTGATAATGGGCTTCACACTCGTTCCTCTTTTTGCCTTCTTTGTCGGCTCTTTGTTCTCCGAAAAAGAATACAAGCTGTATCACTATGTAATAATGGCCGCCATCTTTTTCGGTGTTTCATATATCTGCAAGGCATCGGTTTCCCATTTTATTCTCAAAGCCATAAATCCCGATCAGGTAAATTATGCCGCCGAGGGTCTTAAAGCCGCAGGTCACGATTATTCAAGCCCCATGATGGCTTATATGAAGCATTTTGCAGGCAGAAAATGGTCACAAACCGTTCCTTTCTTTGAAAATTACTATATGAGCGTTGAGCATATCTCCGATTTCATCGCGGTTATCGCCATTGCTCTTTATCCTCTCATTGCGTTCAAGGATAAGCTCACCTGCTGTGTTACTCTCGTAATCAACGCTTTCGTTTCCGTTGCCACCACTGCCCTTTCCTCACTCATTTCCGTTTGCTTCAGAAGCGGCTTCTTTGAGGGAATCACCGTTCCCCGCTGTCTTGAAAACGGTGCGGGCTGGGGAATCTGGGAATATGCAACGGGTGCTTCGGTCGGCTTCATAACAATGCTTGTCATTGCACTTATGCCGAAAAAATACACCCGTCAGGGCAACCCCGACAAAAAGCCTTTATTTGAAAGCAACAAGCTCAATTTCATTTTCAATACCGTTGCCGGAGTTTTCATTTTTGCCCTTGTTCCATGGAGAGCAATCGGCATCAGAACAGGCAAGCTTCTTGAAAACGCAGGCATACTTGAGGATTCAAGCCCCACAGGAGATATAATAATGATAGCAGGTGCCGTCATTTTCGGTCTCTGGTTCATTTATCTGTTCAAGAAGAACATTATTGACAGCTCCGTTACCCCCTTCAATGTTACTCCCTTCGGCTTCTCCGCCGTTGCACTGCCCGCTTACCTCGGCCTTTGCTGCGTACTTTATTTCTTCACCAATCACGCTTATGCTTTACATCTTCCGTTTTCCGAAATGAAGGACTTTAGCTCCTTTGTTTACATTATGACAGGCCCTCAGTGGCTTGAATTTACAGTCATGTTCATTTCCGCCGTTATCTTTACGGTCTTTTACATTCCGACAAGAAAAAAGCTTATGAAGCTCAACAATAATAAAATCAGATAAGGCGGTGCTCCGTTGAAAGAAAAAATCAGTTCATTCATAGGCAACTTCCGCGCCCACTGGAAAACCCCGGCCAAAGGAAGATATATGCCTTACAAGGAAATCGCCTCCCTTGCAACAGGAGGCATAGGCGTAAGAATAATCGTTTATTGCGTCGAAAAAATGATTCTTTCCGTCGGCAACGTGCTTATCGGAAACACTATCGGCATTCAGCCCTCACATATTTATGTAATCTATATAATCAGCGTTCTCTGCTCCTTCCCGCTCACGGCACTCAGAGCGAAAATGATAGACTCCGTACGGTCAATGAAGGGTAAATACAGGCCGTATATAATCACCATGGGTATTCCCACCGCCATACTCGGCAGTTTGTTTATGGCTATGCCCTACGAGCGTATGTCCTGGCTTGCCAAGTGCATAACCGTTTTGGTTTTCAACATCGGCTTCCAGTTCTTTTACCTGTTCTATCTTGACGCTTATGACTCTCTTATCAATGTTCTTTCCCCCAACTCCATTGAACGCTCGGATGTACTTTCAATCAAATCCATAGTTGAAAACATTTCCCCGTCCATTGCCAATATCATTCTTCCCCTTGTTGCAAATCTCATCACGGGTGAAAACAATCTTTATGATATAAAGATATACCGCACCCTTTACCCGCCCATGATAATGATAGGCTTTGCGATTTCACTGCTTGTCTATTTCAACACCGAGGAAAAAATAGTTCAGTCAAAAACCCATGTGGTTCAGCTTAAATTCATCGACGCCTTCAGAGCCATTGCAAAGAACAAATATTTCTGGATAATTTCCCTTGCCGGCTGGCTCGGCTTCCTTGAATCCTCATTTGCAAATATCATCGGCTGGATGTACAGCTATCAGAACGCCTGCACCCCCGCACAGTATTCCATAATCACCGCCATTGCAGGCAACGCCTCATTCTGGCCCAATCTCGTGGCTCCGTTCTTCATACGCCGCTACGGAAAGAAAAAAATACTCATTGCCACAAATTTGCTGAATATCGGCTTTATTTCTATGATGTACCCCGTTGTTCACATGACAGACAGCCCGGGCATAATCTGGTTCCTGCTTATCTGTATTTTTGCAAACAACTTCATCACCTCTCTCGGCAGCCTGCTCAACCCCAGTGTTCAGGCGGATATAAGAGACTATCAGCAATATGTGACCGGTGAAAGAATTGACGGTATGTTTGCCGCCGTCAGTCTTATCGGCAGTGTCATCACTCTTGCCACAAGCTCCGTTCTGCCTACGATTTACGAAAGAGCCGGCCTTAACGCCACCGTTGCGGAAAGTCTCGGTTACAGTGCCTCAAATGTCTATAATGTGCTTTACAATACCGAATATTTCGTTCAGATAAGCTCCGTGCTTGTTATGGCCTCGGTAATCGGTGCCGCAATGAATGTAATCCCGTATTTCTTCTATGACCTTAAGGAATCCGACCAGAAGGGCATGGTAAATGTTCTTAAAATCAGGGCCATGCTTGACGATATGCATGAGGGTACCCTGCGCGAGGGTCAGGTCGAAGAGATTAAGGAAATCATCGGTGATGCCCGTGAATTCAGCGGCAAAACGCCCGTTGCCATTGTAAATGGCATGAGCCGTGAAGAAAAGAAAAATGCCCGCGAATTCAACGAAAAAATTCTTATTGCCGCAAGGGTTACGCAGGAGCTTGAACGCTATGAAACCGAATCCGGCAAGGCCGAGCTTGAAAGAGCAAGACTGTTTGCCGAAAACGGAATCAACGGTTTTGAAAATGTTGCCATTCCCTCAAAGCAGGAAGCCAAGGCTATGCCGAAGGAAACCCGTGCCGAAAAGGATATGCGCTCCGGCATACTTAATATGATAAGCTCCGTTGCCACTGCTTCAAAGGCAAAGGCAAAATATTACCCGAACGGCATTGAGGAATTCGACTTCACCGTTTTTGAAAAGCTTTTTGCCGCCGAAGACAACAATGAGAAAGAGCTTTCCGATACTCTCGCTTCTCTCAAAAAAGCAAAAACAGAAAAAGCGGACAAAGAAAAAATCGCCGCTCTCAAAGGCGATGTGAAAGAGCTTCAGCGCTTAAGAAAAGAAATCAACGCGGAAATCAAAAAGGCCACGGCACAGAATTCAATCTATCACCGTGCCGCAAAGCCTTATCTTGACTCTCTCGGAACAGTCAGGAGATATGAGGATTACTGCCACATTGACAGTATTCTTGAAAACAACTGAATATAGGACTGTCGCATTATGGCGCAGACCGAAAAAGTAAAATAAAAAAAGACAGAATACAATTCCGGGATAGCAGATAAGCATCTGAAATCCCGGAATATTCTTTTGTAAAACAGTTTTTGAGATAAAATCGTTGAAGACAGCCTTATCTTTGAGTGATTTATAACATTCAAAGTTGCGACAGATCCGGTATTGACAAG
>JAZUJJ010000108.1:0-57019 GCA_045642725.1 Acutalibacteraceae bacterium | reverse complement strand
CGGCTGTATCGGAGCACCCATACAGCCGCATGATTTCATAGATCGTTAATGTTAATATCTTCTGTTAATAACCCAACTGTGAGGCATTGATCTGCCGCCAACCTTGGGACGCCTTGAGCAGATACCCGGCATAGGCCTGCCCTGATTAGAATGGCGTGTTGTCTTCATTCCACAGTAACGGCACATATATTCCACCGTGTAAACTGTCTGCTTGCCGAATAAAGGCCCGTTTGTTGTGTAAGGCATTTAATCACCCTACCTTCACCCAAACATGAGGCTTTGACCTGCCGTTTGAATCCTTAGGTCTTGCATGACAAATTCCGGGCATCGGCTTTCCTCTTGACGAAGAAGTTCTTGAATTACAATACGAACAAACATAATATTCGGTTTTTCCGCTCGGACTTTTTAACATAATGAATCACTCCTGTTGTTTAATCTTTATTCTGGTACTTTTTTTCCAATCGTTCTTTCTCTTTCTCATAATTTGCTTCCAAATTTGCGGTTCCGCCTTCAAGCATACCTTTAATCATCTTTTTCTTCTCCTTTGAACTTGAATCGGAACGCAGGGTTCTGATAACCTCAATAATGTTGATACCGGCTTTATTATTAAGGACAATGAAAAAACCGACTATCAAAAATATTCCGCCTAAAATCACTTCCATATTCACACCTCCTCTTCCGAATATTTTAATATTTTCCTTATGGATTTCTCACTGTATGCATATTTTGTTGCTAACTGTTTGATGCTTAATCCCAATTTATAGTCATTGATTATCTGAGATGAAATATATTTTTTGCTGAAAAGCTCAACGGGGAAGCACACGGTTTGCCCTCGGTATGAGCCGTGAATTTTTATCACTGCGTCAATTCCGATGATTTCCGCCATATCCTTATATGCCCCGCTCAGGTTCTCGCATTTTATTTCATCAGGATTCAATTCAACTCTCACTCCGTTATATTTCATCAGTCTTCTCCAAAAATTATATTATTGAGTTACGGAATAGTATATAGCTGCATATCCGAAGAACTTTACCCTGACAATTTCCGAGTAACTTTCTTTGTTATGTTTCATCCGCTGCCGCACTGTATTTTAATTCCGCTGTCTCAATTCTTTTCTTTAATCTCATTCTCAGATTATGGTTCATAAAATCAATCTTCTGCCCGATTGTCTTTCCTTTGGCTTTTCTGAGCTTATGAATAATGAATAACACAAACAAAATCATGAGAAATTTTACCATGTTCAGCACCTCTTTTTTGTTTTGTGAGTTCATTATATCAACTGTGATGGACACATAATGACCTTTTGAGTTGAATATTCCTTTTTAAATGCTTAAAATGGCTAAATCTTCCGAAAATCAGACTATTTCCATTTGACATTTTTTAAAGTCAAACAGAAAACAAAAAGCCGTCACATGAATCAATCGGATTACAAGCGACGGTTATTGATAATTTTTATAATGATGTAATTATAATCGGCTGAATATCCCCGCCAACAGCACCCATTGAACGGTCTTGGCTTCCGGTCGATTTTTGAGTGCATTGTCGATTTCTCTGAGCACAGCAAGGCGTATGTTTTTTGATTTGCAGAGCTTTGATATTTTCCGGATTCCGTTTTGCAGTTCGACAGAAACAGCACCTATCTGAACAGATGTATCAACGGCACTTTTTCTGCCTTTCTTTCTGCTGTTCTGATTCATTGCCGATATTGCTCTGTTGTAACTGTCGGCTGTCTTTTCGGCAATATCAATTATCTTCTTCGTCAGTTCCGGCTTTACAGAAATGCTGTCATAATCAAGGCCGAATGCTTCTTCAAATGATAATCCTCTGGCATATTTTCCCGGTCTGTCGTTAAAAGATTCTTTGTATAGATATGCCATAGGCGATGCCGCAACATCCTTGAAATAGTCCTTGCCTCTTTTACCCGGTTCGTTGATATTTATGGATTTCCAGAATTCCGGTTCAAGAAAATATCTGCCGTAAACCTTTATGTATTTCCCTCTCAGTTCTTTAAGTGTCTTTTCAACATCAACGGCATATATGCGTTTTGCTTTGTCGATTTCCGTGTTTGAAAGAACGGCAAGAATGCAGATGTCTTTATAAAGTTCATCGGCGTTTATAGGAATATGAATCTGATAAACATTTTTCATCGTCCAGTAAATCGTGTTGAGCTTCTGCGAAAGATTAACAACTTCTCCGATCAGGTTTTCGGAAATAACTCTGTCTATATCTGCAAGCGAAAGGTTTTCCGCAGGTGCAAACTCAAGACTGTTGAACGGCACAGGGAATTTGCCGTAGTCTCTTCCTGCCGCCTTCGTCAGAACATTATCATCTGTAATGAGCATTACATCGGAATCATAATCGCATCCGTTCAGCTTCTGCTGAATATTATCTCCGAGAGCGTTCACACAGACAATATTTTCAGTCAGATTAAAAAATCTGTATAAACTATCCATTCGGTTTTCGGCAACCAGTACATTGCCCATTGTAATGTGCGGACTCCTTGCGCAGATTATCCTTTGCCCTTTTCTGAAATATGGAGAATAAATGGTTGAAACTTCTTCACCAATAATAAGATAGCGACCTGGTCTGTAGCTTTCATCGGTTGCATACCTTATCAATTCAATGCCGTTGCCGAAAAGCACGGCGTTTGTGCCGACGGGGAATAATCTGCCCTTTCTGACGGCAGAATTTATCTCCTTAATAATATCCGTTCTGAAGCCCACATACATCTTCGTTTTTGCAAAATCCGGGTATTTATCAAGTATATCCGAAACAAGATCCTTTTTGAAATTCAGAGCATTGATTCCGGTTTCGTCTTCGTTTTCATCATCGCCGGAAGCTGATGAAAACTCGTTAAGATAATGCTTCATCCATTTGGAATCTGAGCGGATTTTATTCTTGTAGTCAACAACCGGAGCAAGCAATTCTTTTGCTTCTTCCTCATTGAAGCCTATGGTGTTTATGAGTTGATAGCTTGTTCTGACTCTTTTACCGCCCATATATTTTGTCGACTTTTCGCTTTTGACAATTCCGAAAACGTTGCCGCCGTCATTTCTGATATGGTCAATCCAGTATCTGATTTTAGCCTCAAATTCACCGTCAAACATTTTCAGGAATTTCAGGCTGGATTCTGTAACTATCATTTTTACATCATCAATATTTTCAGCAAGCGTAAAGCCGTTCAGCTGTGAAATATCCGTAATTTTTACATCTTTGAACCATTCCTGTAAATTTGTATTGAAAGCACAGGATTTGAAATATCTGTTTCGCAGAAGCATCATGCCTTTGCCGCCTCTGCCTGCTCTTTCAAAAACAGATTTATCAAGCAGAGCTTCACCGTCCCAGATAATATTTCCAACGGTTACTTCGGAATATTCCGCTTTTGCATTTCCGTTTTCGTCGGAGGTCACATTATATACTTTTTCGGGAAAGCTGCACACAACATCCTTAACGAACAAAATACTGCGAAGGTCTATTTCAACCTTATCTTCAATACTGCTCAATGTTAGTGCCGTATATGCTTCGTGCGAAACGGGATTTGCGGAAGCTGTCAATCCGTACTTTTTTAGTTCGGATGCCATCTGTGTTTTACCCGGCTCAAAGTCGCTCCACTTCATCATCTTCTTATACAGTTCTTTTCTGATGAAATAGCATTTACCCTGTCGGCTCATCCCTGCCGAGCGTTTATATCTGACATATTTTATCTGTTTTCCGTTGCCTTTACTGAGAGAAAAACCGTTTTTATACAGTTCTTCTCTCAGTTCTTTTGTGCCCTTAATCTTTTTGAACGGCTTGATAACCGTATATTGATTATCGGCATTAATGCCAAAATACTTCGACCCGGCAAGAGCATTATCCAATTTGCAGTTTTCAGTATCAGCACCCGTAATAACGGCAATAACGGAACCGTCGGCTATGCAGATATTATCTTCAATCTGAAATCTGTCACCGGCTGAATTTACGATATATCCGTTATCGTATTTGTAACCGTTTCTGATATACAACGTTCCGCTACCGACATATCCTTCAATTCTGCCGAAAGCGTTGTACTCTTTATATGCAGTATCAAAAGTAACGCACACTATGGCATCAGTATAATTCTGTCCGCCCATTTCGGATGAAAACTTCTTTACCTCAAAGGTGTTCATATATGTTTCTTCAAGGTAATCGGTTTCATAACAGTATTTGAGTTGACCGTTAAATACGGCTGTATTGGGCTGATATTTTTCGTTTCCTTTTACGGTGTCTTTCACTTTTCTGAACAGAGAAATTCCGCTGTTCAGACCGTTGAATTTATATATGATTGAAGCATCAAGCATCGGAATACGGTAAGTATGTTCTTTTGCATATTCTTTTGCGTTTGTCATAAAATCGCCTCACTTTGTTACAATTATCCATTTTATCTTCTCCATTATACCACAAAATAGTGTCCAATAAGACTCCCTCTAAATGCAAAAGCTCCCCAACCACAAAGGGTTGAGGAGTTGAAAATTCAGGAGATATGAAAAAAGAGAAGCATCCCAATACAGTAGCGTTTCTTCAAAACTACCGCAATCGGATACTTCTCGTTTGGTGACCCGGACGAGAACCGAACTCGTGTTACCGCCGTGAAAGGGCGGTGTCTTAACCGCTTGACCACCGGGCCATATATGGTAGCGGCAGTTGGATTTGAACCCACGACCTACCGGGTATGAACCGGTTGCTCTAGCCACTGAGCTATGCCGCCATTTGCCGCTCTTAAAGCGCTCGTTTATTATAATATATGCTTTGGGTTTTGTCAACAATTTTTTTTATTTTTTTTGCAATGTCGGTTTTTTCGCCGTTTTCTTGATAATTCGGCAAAAAAATGATATACTGATATATATGAAAGAAGGTACCGATAATGTCAAAAATCATAGTTGCAGGTGCGGGGCACGGCGGGCTCACCGCCGCAATAAAGCTTGCCGGAATCGGTCACGAAGTAACGGTTTACGAACTGAATGAAAGGGAAAACTGCGGCCATGACCAAAAGGATTCCTTTGACGCTCAGGCCATGGAATTTGCGGGCTTTGATATTCCCGAAAGCTTCCGTGCGCCGGGAAATACGCTGACCTTCGTTCCGCTTGAAGATGATGTTGCGCCCATTTCTCTGCCGCCCAAGGATGATTACAGAAATCTTACGGTTGACCGCAAAGAATTTCTGAATTATCTCATTGACCTTGCGATAAACGCCGGGGTAAAATTCGAATTCGGCGTACATATTCTCGGGCCTGTTGTGCTCGGCAGCCGCATTGCGGGCATAAACACCGATAAAGGCGATTTTTACGGTGACCTGATAATTGATGCCTGCGGTGTTCATTCGCCCCTGAGAAGCAATCTGCCGGACTTTACCTTCATTGACAAAGAGCCAGCTTATTATGATATTCTTCACACCTACCGTGCATATTTTGACCGTGTGCCCGGAATCCCCGACCCGGAAAATTACTATAACCTTTACATAAAAGAAGACGGCACAACGGGCTTCAAATGGATAATTACGGAAAAAGACTGCGTTGATGTTTTGCTCATACGGTTTCCGGAAATCGCTTACCCCGAGGTTGCCGAAGGGCTTAACACAATAAGCGAAATGAACCCTCACATGGGTAAAGAGCTGAAACGGGGCGGCAAATTCATTGACATTCCCGTGCGCGCTCCCCTTGCTGTGCTTGTTGCCGACGGATATGCCGCCGTGGGTGACTCGGCCTTTATGACATACGCCATAAAGGGCTCGGGTATCGCTTACAGCCTTATTGCCGGAACTCTGCTTGCCCGGGCGGTCAGTGAAGACACCGACGGCTTTTATACCGCCGAGACCCTTTGGAAATATGAAAACAAATTCTTTCATGAGGTCGGCTTCAACGCCGGAAGGATAGCCATACTGAAAAACATTCTTCCCTTCCTCTCCGCCGCAGATGTAAATGAAATTTTCAAAAGAGGGCTCATCACCACCGAGGATGTAGACAGCTTTGTTTCCGGTGACCTGCGCAAAACGAAGCTTCCCGCCATTGCCGTTGAAAAAATAAAAATTCTCGGTGACGTGCCCGGCATCCGCTCTCTGCTTGTAAATATGGTAGGCTGGCTCGGAAAATACACGGTGCTTGAATCCTCATTCCCCGAAAAATACAGCCGCGAGGATATGGAAAAATGGGCGGCAAAATATAACAAATTCTTTGACTCCATAAGAAAGGTTGACGGAGAATGAAACTGATTGCGCCGGATTATTACCGTGATTTCCGCTGCATTGCCGACAAATGCCGCCACAGCTGCTGCATCGGTTGGGAGATAGATATTGACCCCGGCACCCGCGATTATTATGATATGATCGGTGGCGAGCTCGGCAAAAAACTGAAAGAAAACATTGCCGACACCCCTGACGGCTCGTCATTTATAACCGACAGCGGCGAAAGATGCCCGTTTCTTATGAAAAACGGACTTTGTGAGCTCATTACGGAGCTTGGCGAAGACAGCCTTTGTGATATTTGCGCCGAGCACCCGAGATTTTACAATGAATACGGCAATATTACCGAAGCCGGGCTCGGCCTTTGCTGTGAGGAAGCCGCAAAAATCATTCTGAATAAAAAAGGTAAAACCGACTTCATTATTCTTGAGGATGACGGCGAAAATTGTGCCGTAACCGCAGAGGACAAAAGCTTTTTTGAACTGAAATCCGCCATTATTTCCGCCTTGCAGGATGAATCGCTGCCTTTAGTGTCAGGTCTTGAAAAAGCGCTTTCAATTTGCGGAGAAAAGCCGTTTGTTATTACTGCCGCCACCCTTCCCGTCATAACGGAAAGGCTTGAATTTATGGGCGATGAGCTTACGCAAAAGCTGTCACGCATCGGCAAAGATATTAAGCTGAATGCCTGCGAAATCAAGGGCTTTGAAAACGAATTCCGTCAGCTTGCGGTTTACTTCGCATACAGACATCTTAATAACGCCGAAGCCCTGACGGATAAAATACGCTTCACGGTATTCAACACGGTAATCCTGGGCGCATTATTCGGCAATGAAAAAGAAAAAACGACCGAAAAGCTTGCCGATCTCGCAAGATTGTATTCATCGGAAATAGAATATTCGGATCTGAATGAAGAAATCATAGTTGATTTTTCAAAATGATAAAGCCAAGCCCGGAATGAGCTTGGCTTTTATTACTTTTCAGATGAATTTATAACCCTAATATCTCCTGGAAAATATGGACAAAGAAAAGAAGAATATTTGAGAAAAATGATTTTATATGAGCAAATATCGTTTCGATTATTCCGGGCGGGTCTGATTCAGCCGTTCCCGTAAAATCGGAATGGATTGAGGAGAGCCATGAAATAAGGCCGTTGGGGCTTGTGAGGTCAACCGTATTTCCGAGACCGTCAACGGTTTCGACACTGGGATACAGACCTTCATCATGGGTATGTAAATCGTAAGTAATTACGCCTGCAAGATGATGATTGTCGGATGATGAGGAGCCGTCGGGATTGTAAACCTCGGTAAAAGAGGACAGACGGCAATTTTCGGGGTGGTCATTGTTGCCCTTGACCATTGCCCAGATAGGCAGGGTATTAGTAACATAATTTACAACCGGGTCAAGCTTGCTCGCAAGTATCCATATAGCCGTGCCTGATGCTTTGTTGACGGTAATCAGGGTAGGCATTTCCGTTGAGGCAATGGGGAATGCGGCAGAAAAATACTCCGGATAAGCGTCAAGCATATCCCAGACCATGGCACCGCCCGCCGAGCTGCCCGTAATGGCAATTCTCGTTGTGTCAATATTTTCCTTATGCTTTTCAATGAAATCATCAATAAGAACATGAAGCGGCTCAATGAGGTTTTCGCCCCAATATGTAAGCTTGTCTTCGGGTGAACGGGGCATCAGAATAAATCCGCCGCCCGCATCTTCAAAACGTGCCTGAAACTCTGCGGATGCCCAATAAGCCATATCACTGTCCGCAAGCTGGGAGCCGGGGAAATCACCGTGACCGATTCCGTGAAGGAATATTACAAGAGGATATTTGGTGTCATCCTCAATACCGACAGGAGAATAATATTTATAATCAAGAGCATATCCGCCGGATTTCGGCCCTACATCCGATTCAAACTGAGCTCTCAGGTTTTCAACTCCCACGGAAACGGGAAGGGCCTCTTTCGGAATTTTTTCCGCAAAAGACATTGATTGAAAGCAGGTAAAAATCAGCAGCACCGACATAATCATCGCAAAAGTTCTTCTGATGTTTTTCATTATACATCTCCCCAAATATACCGTTTTGTTCCAAAATATATACATTTTGGAACAAGCGTATTTGAGGAAAAAATTCAAACAATTTTAAGGCAGAATAATGAATTTTTATTAAATTGTATTGAAAAAATTATGGAATTAGCATATAATGAAATTGTATGATAATGCGTTCCAAAATGTATAAAATATAGCACACATTGAAAAAGAGAGATGATTGACGGAATTTTCCGAAAATCATCTCTCTGGATTTTATTGTTTTGTTTTCTCCTGAATCGGCTTATTATTCGCCGTCGCTTATGGAGATAAGTCCGTTGAACACGCCTACATAAGCCGTGCCGTTGGGGCCGATATTGATGGGACCGTAGCTGTTATTCCAGTTCTTGCCGCAGCCTGTGTGAATCTTGTAAACGGTTTCACCTGTTTCAAAATCAATGGCGGTAAGGTACCATGCAACTGCATTCTTGGGAATATCCTCATTCATTTCTCTTGTGTAGAGATAAACAAGTCCGTTGGCTGTGGAAAGCTTGGGAACAACGGTGCAGGAGGCTTCACGGGACTCCCAGACAACTTCGCAGCCGTCACAATCGGCGTTCATGTCGATTCTTGTAACACCGGGCCAGCCTGTGGGGTTATTGTCAAGGAAAGCGGAACCTGTTTCAGTATAGTTATTCTCAACGATAAAGCTTCTGCCGAAAGCGATAAGGCTGTTTTCGCTTACGCTGTGGCCTTCGTCAAATACGGGCTGACAGGCAAGAACTTCGCCTGTTTCTCTGTTGTAAACAACAACATTTACTCTTCCGTCGGCGTTGTCGGTAATGGCAACAAGCTTTGCAATGGAGCCGTCGCTGCGGGGAACATCAAGAAGAGTGGGTGTTGTGCCGCTGCCCTGATTGATTGCACCGGGCTTAAGAGTTGTTCCTCTGTCATATTCGGTACGCCAGGTATAAACGGGGTCTTTATCTCTGCCTATCTCGAAGCGATACATTGCAGTGTCGGAAACGATATAAATACCGTCGGCGCAAATTGCAAGAGTATTCTGAATTTCTTCGCCTTTAAGAGTGATAATGTGAACAGCATCATTCTTATCAACATAACCGACCTGACCGGGACGGGTTACAAACCAGATGTTGCCTTCATAGTCGGGGATAGCATCGGTAATATATGCACCTTCGGGAAGATAATCGTCAATATCCCATTCCTTTTCAATCTTCCAGGTGTGCTTTTTTTCGTGCTCGTCGATATAATAAATCTGGATTACATTGTCGGAGTTGCCGATAAGGGGTCTGTCACCCTCAAGAAGATGGCAGTAAGCGCCGCCTGAAGTATCATTGGAAATAAGGTCAAAGTTGAAGGTCTTGAAGAACTCCTTGGTGGAAGCTCTCTGGGGAAGTCTTGTTTCGGCAAGGATTTCGAGTGTTTCCGCATTGAGGAGAAGAAGACGGAAGCCGAGGGCGTTACCGCTTATGCACATAATTCTTCCCTGTGAGTCAAACATGAGAGTGGCAACAAGGCCGCCGAAAAGCTCCATGGACTTTGATTTAACAACGGGATTTTTACCGAGAGGGCCCATAAACGGATAAGCACCTGTGTTATAGGAATTGCCGTGCATGCCGTTTTTGCCTTCTTCGGCAAGGTAGGGGTGATCAAATCCGGTCACTTCACCGAGATAATGAGCTGTTGCGGGTTCGCCGTAAAACTCGGGGCAGGATCTGTCATAAATTGAACCTCTGATAGCACCGCTGGGGCTGAGGATGAACATGATGACAGATGTGATAGCGGAAATAATCTTTACGAGTATTGCGTTCATTTTGACCGTCTCCTTTTTTATCTGACATATTGGATTGTGAAACAATGACTTCTGAGCTTATAATGCATGAATTTTTCGCGGAATCTGTTGCCGGACATCCCGACACCGCAGACCTCAATCTGATTTACATAACCGATTCCATTATTATAAGCTCCGTCGTGAGCAACAATATTAAACCATTTGGCCGGATTGCTGTCAACAGACGATTCACTTATTCCGTAGCTTAAAATAAGATTTCGCACTTCGGATACCGATAATTCCACCGTTGATATTTCAACTTCTTCCGGGCTTGAAACACCGCCGCTGAGATACGCAAGAGGCATTCCCCAGACCGAGCCGGCGGAAGCAGTGGTACCTGCCATGGAGTCACAGTAAACTGCATTGATGTATTTACCGTTATAGCTGATGTATTTGCAATGAGGCTGCTGGGATTCATCGGTAATATGAAGCACATCCATTACAGCCCGTTCAACTCGTGTGCCTTTGTAATTATAGTCGCTGTCCATGGTCTGACCTGCGCCGAAATTGCCGTTATACATGGCGTAGGTATAGGCCGCCACGGCCTGCGCCTTAAGAGCTTCCTCCGGGGATTCGTCTCCGATTTCCTGCTTGACCGTCTTGCAGAGAAATTCAAGCAGCGTCATGCCGCCTTTCCCGTTTCTGTCGGGAACTACGGTGTACATCGGAGTGTTTGGGTCAACCTTTATAACCGTGCCCTGGTAATAATGGGCAAGAATTTCATTGCAGGTCTTGCCTGAGCGTGCCAGAGCTTTTGCTCCGTCCTGGCTCATGCCGACTCCGTGACCCCACCCGTAAACGGTGAAAACGAATTTGCCGGAATTTGAGCTCGCTTTTTTTCTTGTTGTCGCTGCCGTTGTGCTTTCGGTTTCGGAGGTGATGTCATCAAGCACGGTTTCTTCGTCGTCTTTGCCGACGGAAAGGGTGTGCTTTTCTCTTGTGGCTTTTTCCGTTTCATCCGCAACCGTACCTTCAAGCAGGTCACCGAAATCATAAGCGGCAGGGCTTGTTGTGTAATTTCCGGCGGCACCCGTTTTTACTCCCCCGCCGTTGTATGTCGTATTGTTATATGAAACCGAAACGCCGGAAACGGCAGCGGTAAGATTGATTATGGATTCTCTGAGGGATTCAAGATAAGAGTCCGAGGCCGATTCATCCTCACCGCTGAATATGGGCGAAACCTCGCCTCTTTCCTCGGGATTGTCAGACTCACTGAAGCCGTATTCCGAAGATTCCGCATACATCTGCGGATTTTTCACGACCTCGGTATTGTTTTTTCTGTTGCTCATAAGGGTAAAACCCATTATGAAGCAGGCAATTACCGCCACAGCTATGCAGGCGGCAACAATAATGAGAGGCTTGCCGCTGAGAACCACGGGCCTTTTATCCGGCGCTTTTATCCCCTTGCTTATTGCTTCGCTTATCATATCGCAAAGGGTAGTGACCGCAACGCCCATAAGGTGTTTTTCACTTTCGCCCTCAACGGGATGAACCTCCGCAACTCTTGCACGGTCGGAGTCGGCAACGCTGACGGAAATCGTTCCTTTTTCGGAAATATTGCCCACGGCAACGCCGATGTCGCATTTTATCGTTTCCTTTGCATTTCTTGCAAGACGGGGCAAAGCGTGTGCCTCATCCTCGGTAATGTTTTCCTTTGCTCTTACGAATCTGAAGGTGTCATTATCACCCACAAGGGATTTTATGACCGCCGACAGAGCCTCAGAGCTGCCGCTGTCGGAAATGGCTATTTTTTTGCCGGAAGCAATGATTTCTTCAAGGCGTTTTGCCAGCATATCCTTAGCCGTCGGCTTCGAATCAAGACCGGGAATGCCTTTTTCGTATATTTCGCTGAGCCTTTCCTCATCAAGAGGAACTATTGTTACCCTGCCGTCGCCCGCTTCGCAGGAAACGGCTGAAAACAACCCGTCAGAGGAAACAACGAGAGAGGATTTTTCCGTTACGGCAGTCTGAATATTATATTCACGGCTGTTTCCGACGGCTTCCTCTGTGATAAGAGAGGTTAATTTTGAAGAACGGAGAATTTTGACCGAAAGCTCTCTGAAAAGACGAAGCTTTACATTACAGAAAACATCTGTTCCGGCGGCTATGATTGCATTCTCTCCCCTTTTGGCGGAGATTATTGCACCGTTTACCGTGGCTTCCGCAGGAAGAACGGCGGGAACGGAAATTTTCATTGCTTCGCATATTTTGTTGACGGTAGCTCCGGCACTGACCGAGGTTTCCGGGATCCAAAGGCTGAAAGCCTGACCCATTTCGATCAGCTCCTTTCTGATTTCTGAAATTTATGAATTGGTGTTTATTCTCCAGTTGGCATCCTCGGCGTAAGGGTTGCTCTTCTTCATGGCATCATACCAGGCCTGAGGATATCTGGGATTGTTGTTCATATATGCCTTTGTGGTGTCAACCGTAACACTTTCGTTATCTCTTCTGAGTCTTGCAACGACAACAAGTCTTGCGTCATCAAAGTCATAACAGCAGGTTGAAAGAGTAAGTATCTTGTCGGTGGGGTTGATGTCAACACCCGTTGTGTAGAATTTTCTCTTGTCAAGCTCGCCGATATACTCAACAAACTTTTCCGTGCTGATGTCAACAAAGTTATAGGGGAAGGTATAACCGTTGTCGTCGGAATTTCTTGAATTGGTGATAAACACGGCGTAGACAAACCATATATGGTCGCCGTAAATCGTGTTGCACTCAATGGCGGGAGCGCTCTGGAAGCCGCTTATATCGCGGTAATTTTCAAGCAAACCGAAAATAAGGTCATCATAGTGCATATTGTGGCCGTAAATAACGGTGTTGCGGGGCAGCTCCTTAAAATCATTTATTCTGTAATCATAGAACGGTACACCGTAATTTGTCCACTTCTTGTAAATGTTTCTGTGAAGGTAATAATCATTGTCCGCACCCTGTGCAATGGGAAGGTTGATTTCAAGAGCGGGAATTGAAATCCAGCCTCTCAGGTCGGAATTGATGTCATAAAGCTTTCTGTACTTTGCCATCATTCCCTCGGGGTAATTTGCGGTCTCTGCGTCATAATCGTCAACGGCGTTGTTATCAATAACATCCACAAGCTCTTTCTGGCTCTTTTTGAACAGATAAGGGTCAATTACATAATGATTGATAAGATAACCGCTACTTACGATAATCACGATAATTGATATTGTCAGCACAACGGAACGGGCTATATTTCCGCCGGAGCTCTTTTTCCCGTCGGCTTCCTTAGCGGCTTTTTTAGCCTGCTTTTTCTCTTTTCTTGAAATTTTGCCGTCATCCTCGATTATTTCGGCGGGTACAACACCCACTGTTCTCTGCTCGGCATCGGTGTTGATGCCCAGAGCTGCCGCATTAACGGCAGGTTCGTCGGGAATACTGACCGTAAACTTTTCTTTCTCCTGACTTACGGGAATATCCGCGGTTTCCTTTGCAGTTGACGGTCTTTCCGTAACGGGCTTTTCCTCTGCCTGTACGGGAACGGCCTCAGAAATCACTTCGGCGGGCTTTTCGCCGAGAAGCTCGGCAAGCTCATCCTTGAATTCTTCCGAATCGGTGTCGATACCGTTCTTGTTAAGCGAAGGAATATTCGCCGTTTTACTCAGGTCCGTATCAACGGGGCGCATTTTTTCATCCGCCTCAATACCTGCAATTATATCGCCGTAGCCCTTTTCATTCTCGGTTTCGCTTTTGAGGTCTTCAATCATTTTGAAGATGTCGTCCTTGGCGGAAACGATTTCTTCGGAAGCTTCGACCTCCGGTGCCTGCGAAAGCACTTCCTCGGGCATTTCAACATATTCCTCGGGGCTCATCCACATTCCGTCCATAGGTGACGGCTCCGGTTCCTCTGCGGTAAGCTCGTCAAGTGTCTGGGGAACAACGGTCGAGGGTGTCTTTTTCATAATGTCCTCATAAAGGCTTTCAAGCTCTTCATCAAGGCTCTTTTCGGCTTTTCTGATATCCTCATGGAAACCGTCATAAACAACAGCCTCGCTGTCCTTATCCTCGAGAAATGCACCTATATCTATTTCGGTCAGAGTATCTTCGTTGGCTATGGAAGTTATCTCCGGCACTTTGTCGGATTTGTTTTTTTCATTGTCTGCCATAACTTTTTCTCCTTTCCCTTTTCATCAGTTGGGACTGGGTTCCCACCTTGCGGAATCCTTATAAGGGTTGGTCTTGCCTTTTGAGTTATACCACACCTGAGGTCTGCGGTAATCGGGATTATCTTTGACGAGGGAGGTATCGACGGTTTCGTCCTCGCCCTCGTGTAAAAGACGGGCTACGATAACAAGCCTTGTGTCAACGCTTGCACCGTAATCATAAATGCAGGTGGAAAGGGTCATTATCTTGTCGGAAGGTTCAAGCGAAACACCCGTTTCGTAAAGCTGTCTTTGTTTGACCTGCTCAATATAGCCGACCATATTGCTGTCGGACATATCGGGGTAAATATAATTGAAGAAATATCCGTTATCGGCGGAGGGCTGAGTTGTTGAATAAAATACTGCGCAGATTTTGAAGGTATATTCACCGTACAGAGTGTCATACTTCAGTATGGGGCATTCTTTATAGTGCTTCAGTTCTCTGTAATCGTAAAGTGAACGGAAAGCCTGCTTCGGAATACGGTCGGACTTACCTGTGGTGTGGCCGTGAAGAACGGTGTTCTTTGAAAGCTCGCCGTCATTTCTGCATCTGTAATCGAGGTAAACATTTCCGTAGTTGGTTGATGATACTTCGCTTGTCCAGTTTTCGTAAAAATTATATCTAAGATAGCGGCTGTTATCCTTACCCTGAACTACAACCGTATCAAGCTCGGTACCTGGTATGTAAATATGACCCACGGTGTTTGAGTTAATGGCATAAGCCGCTTTCATTTTCTCAATTATTCCCTCGGGATATTTTGCATTCTTCATTTTATTGGAAACAAGCCCGTCAAGCCCTGCCGAAAGGCAATCCGTCTGAACGCCCTCGGGCATGACATAATTTATGCTCCTGTTTCCATCATCCTTGTCCTTATTGAGCATTGTGTTTGCGGTAAGACCTCCGAAGGCCAGCGCAATGACCGCAAAAACGCAGCAAAGTATGAACGGAATTTTATTTTTCATTCTGTATTTCCCCTTTTTCCGCATATTTTCTGATTAAATTCAGAACTCTCGAAGCGGAAACAAATCTGTTGTATTCTCTGTCATTTCTTCCGGTTTCAAGCTTTTCGCAAACCTGAACTCCGGGTGCGTCAAGAGCAACGAAAATCAATCCCGGTGCTTTTCCGGGCTCGTCTGCATCGGGGCCGGCAAACCCCGTTACGGAAACGCCTATATCCGCACCGGAAACACGGCGCACACCCGCCGCCATTTCTCTTGCGGTTTCCTCGCTGACTGCGCCGAAGGCTTCAAGGGTTTCATGCCTTACGCCGAGCGCTTTTTCCTTGACATCATTTGAATAGGTTATTATTCCGTGGTGAAACACGGAGCTTGACCCGGGAATATCCGTTATTCTCTTTGCAACAAGCCCCGCCGTACAGCTTTCTGCCGTTGCAACGGTCAGTTTCTTTTCTTTCAGAAGAGCAACCGCTCTTTCTTCGATACTGCCGCAATCAACACCGTAAACATAATCGCCGAGTCTTGAAACGATTTCTTTTATCACGGGCTCCGCAAGCCTGTCGGCCTCCCGTGCCGTTACAGCCTTTGCCGAAACACGCAGCAGGGCTTCACCGGGCTTACAGTAGGGCGCAACCGTGGGATTTTCACTTTCAAGTAAATCCGCCGTCATTTCCGCCATTGTGCTTTCGCCTAAATCCATGGTCCTGACTTCATGGGAAACAATGGTGCAGGTGCGGTATTCCTCAAGATAAGGCATTACGCTCTCACGGAACATCGGTGCCGCTTCATAGGGCGGGCCGGGCATCACCACAAGGCATTTGCCGTCCTTTTTCATTCCGAGACCCGGTGCGGTACCGTTTTTGTTTTCGAAAACCGTACCTCCGACGGGAACGTAAGCCTGCCTGAGATTGTTTTCGGGCATTTCCTTGCCTCTGCGGTCGAAATATGATTTTATTCTGTCTGCCTGCTCACGGCTGAGCTCAAGCTCAAAGCCGAATTCCTTACAGCAGACCTCTCTTGTTATATCGTCGGGCGTGGGGCCGAGGCCTCCCGTTGCAATTACAATATCGCTTCTTGAAAGGGCCCGTCTGACAGCTTCCGAAAGACGGTCGTAATTGTCGCCGACAGTAGTGCGGTGTAAAACGGATATACCCATTTTTGCCATTTCAAGAGACAGAAATCTGCTGTTTGTGTCAAGTATATCGCCAAGCAGTATTTCCGTGCCTACGGAAAGAATTTCACATACGGCCATTTTTACACCTTCCGATAAATTTATGAGTTTGCGTCAATGAGGACAAATCTTGCTTCTCTTGCCGCCTCGGCAAGCATATCGTCATAATCAAAAAGTTTTTCACATTCTTCAACATAATCAACGGTGGGTCTGGTTTTCGGGTGCTTCGGAGTAAACACGGTGCAGCAATCCTCATAAGGAAGAATGGAAATATCAAAGGTATCTATTTTTCTTGAAATTTCAATGACCTCGTCCTTATCCATACCGATAAGAGGTCTGAAAACGGGAATGGTGCATACACAGTCGGTGCAGGCAATGGCAGGCATGGTCTGACTTGCCACCTGACCCACGCTTTCACCCGTAATGAGCGCCCCTGCCTTTTCTCTTTCGGCAATGACAAGAGCCACTCTCATCATCATACGGCGCATAATGACCGTGAATATATCTTCGGGACAATTATCCTTTATGCTTTCCTGAATTTTGGTAAAAGGCACCACCCAAAGGCCTATTCTGCCCGAATACTTTGAAACCTGACGAAGCAGGGAATGTACCTTCTGCTCGGCTTTTTCACTGGTATACGGAGGTGAAGCAAAATGAACGGCAGTGAGCTGTAAGCCTCTTTTTGCCATCATATAACCCGCCACGGGGCTGTCGATACCGCCGGAAATAAGCAGGCAAGCCTTGCCCGCAGAGCCCGTGGGCATACCGCCGGCACCCTTTATCTGCTTGCCGTGAATATAGGCGTAGGTATCTCTTATTTCAATATTGACCGTAATATCGGGGTTGTGAACATCAACGGTAAGATGAGGGAATTTGCCGAGAAGATAGCCTCCGGCCTCCATGCAGATTTCAGGAGAGGTAAGAGGGAATTTTTTGTCTGAGCGCTTTGCCTCCACCTTAAAGGTCGAAGCGGAAAGCAAATCTTCCCTCAGATAATTCTCCGCATTTCTGAGAATCACCTGAAAATCCTTTTCGCAGGCCAGGGCTCTTGAAAAGGCGGCAATGCCGAAAACCTTTTTAATGCGTTCAACAGCCTCGTCAAGGTCTGCATTTTCATCCTCGGGCTCACCGACTATGGTGGACTGTGAAGGAGTAAATCTGAACTTGCCTATGCCGGAAAGACGGTGCTTCATATTTTTCATGAGCATATCCTCAAAGGTTCTTCTGTTGAGACCTTTAAGAGCAAGCTCACCGTTTTTTATCAAAAGTACTTCTTTCATTTTCAACAACTCACTTTATGTGTATTCCGGTTAAGAGCGGCGAAACGGTTCCCGGTTATCATCGCTCGTTTATGGCTCTGATCACCGCTTTCCCCTCGGCAATCATGCCGATAAGATAATCTATTTCTTCTTTTGTCGTAAATCTGGAAAAGCTTATGCGCAGAGGGCTTTCCATTCTGTCACGGTCAAGACCCATTTCCGTAAGCACACGGCTTTTCTTTCCCTTTGAGCAGGCAGAGCCCGCGGAAACACAGACACCCTTTGAGGAAAGGAAGTTGAGCATGGGCTCGGATTTGATACCCGTAACCGAAATATTCGTTACAAAAGGCAGAGCATCACAGGGGGAATTTATTTCAATACCGCCGAGCTTTTTGAAACCGTCAAGCATATAATCCCTGAGCTCTGTTATCTTTTCAAGCTCTGCGACAATATCCGGCAGAGCCTTTGCGGCAGCTCCGAAGCCTGCAATGGCGGGCATTGCCTGAGTGCCGGGTCTGATTTTCATTTCCTGCTCTCCGCCGTAAACCAAAGGATTTATCTTTGTTCCTTTCTTGATATAGAGAGCTCCGACGCCCTTGGGGCCGTGAATTTTATGAGAACTGACCGTCATCATATCAACGCCCAGTGCCGAGGGCTTTACCGGCATTTTACCGAAAGCCTGAACGGCATCGCAATGAATAAGTGCAGGGGCTTTTGCTCTTGCCGCTGCCCGTCTTGCGGCGGCAACGGGCATTATTGAACCGACCTCATTATTGACAAGCATCATCGTAATAAGCACGGTGTCTGCCGTTATTGCGGAATAAAGCTCATCTTCATTTATTTTCCCGTCGGTGCCGACCTTAAGCTTTATGACCTCAAAGCCTTCATCCGCAAGTCTGTTCAGAGTTTCATCAACACTGGGGTGCTCAACGCTTGTGCTGACTATCCTTTTGCCCTGCCTTTTCAGCTTTCTTGCCGCTCCGGTAAGGGCAAGGTTGTTGCTTTCCGTTCCGCCCGAGGTAAAATAAATCTCGGAGCTGTCACAGGAAAGCCTTGCGGCGATTTCACGACGGGCATTTTCAAGAACCTTATCCGCTTCAAGACCGATATAATGAAGTGAGGAAGGATTTCCCCAGCAATTTGTAAGTGCATCCGTCATTGCCTCCACAGCCTCAGCACAAGGCTTTGTGGTGGCACTGTTGTCAAAATATGCCGTCATTTTACGACCTCCGGGGTCTGTTGATGAATACATCAACAATTACCCATAATAATCCATTATAAAAATATATAGTGTATTATACATCATTAAAGGGGCGTTTTCAATATTTTTTTGGAAATATGGCATTGCGATTGATTTTGAGCCGATATTGTGATAGAATAGCACGAAAAAACAAAGACAGGAGAATGAAAAATGAAAAAAAGACTTTTCAAAGCACTTTCCCTTATTCTCGCTCTTGTAATGCTGCTTTGCTCTGTCGGCGGCATCAGCGCCTTTGCAGAGCAGGTCAGAATAACCGAAAAAACCGATGTTCTTGACGCAAACGGTCACCTCACCCAATCCGGCTACTGCTTCACCGACCTTTATCAGTACAAGCGCAGTGCAATCAAAGCAGGTCAGTCAAGAATCAAGGAATGGGATTTCTATCAGATTTCAAATGACCGCTATTTTGCTCAGATAACCATTGCCGATATATCTCTCGGCGGCACGATAACCGTTGCCATTGAAGATATGCAGACAGGTACGGTCTGGAGCGCAACAAGTCTTTCTCTCTTCACCTTCGGAAAGCTCGGCCTGCCCGAATCCGACTTCACTCCCAATACCTACACCGTAAAGAAGAGAAATTTCGATTTTGAACTTGTTACCAACGAAAAAGAAAGAACCATTAAATTTGAAGGCAAATCGGGGCTTAAGGATTTCTCCTGCGACATCCGTCTTGAAATGCTTCCCGATCACGAATCTCACATAATCGCAGTTCCCTTCAACAACAAGGACGGCAAGCACTTCTATTTCAACAAAAAGACCAACTGCATGGCCGCCACGGGAACATTCAAATGCGGTGACGAAACCGTTGAATTCAAAGGCAGAGAAGACAATTCATTCGCCGTTCTTGACTGGGGCAGAGGCGTTTGGCCTTATCATCAGGTATGGTGGTGGGGCAACGGCTCCGTTGTGCTTGAAAACGGTGACATTTTCGGCTTTGAAATAGGCTGGGGCTTCGGCGACACCTCCGAGGTTTCCGAAAGCACCGCTTTCCTCAACGGCAAAGCCTATAAGCTCGGTTATCTTTCCCTTGAAAATGAAGACGAAATCGTAAAACCGCTTTCCTTTGACTGGGCGAAGAGCGGAAAGAAATGGAAAATCACCAGCGATGACGGCAGCTTTGAAATGGAAATGACCCCCGAATACGACAACTACACCATGGCAAGAGTTATTTGCGTGGGCAACCTCTGCCATCAGGTTTACGGCAGATGGAACGGCACCGTTAAGCTTGACGGTAAGACCATCGAAATCCACAATATGAAAGCATTTCTTGAGCGTTCGGATAATATGTGGTAAAGCAAATCACCCTGAGAGGATTTTTCCTCTCAGGGTGATTTTATCTTTTACCCTTATTTTTTCATTTCAATAAGTTCCCTGTAACTGATAAGCTCGATGTTTTTTGAAGCGAAATATTCGTGGGTAACGGGGTCCTTCATAAGGCAGTATTCCCAGTAACGGCGCTGCCACGTGCCCGTGATACCTTTCATTTCATCTGTGGCAAGAGCGGGATGAATAAAGGTTTCCGTTACGCTGTTGTCGGGTATGTTTCCGTGGAATTCAAGAAAAGCATCACGGAATTCCTCGTATGTCTTTTTGCCGTTAAGTGATTTGACCTGATCGGTAAGAATAAGGTAATCCGGAGTGGCAACCTTATAAATTTTACCGAGAATTCCGCAGAAGCGGCAGAAGAATTTATAAAGGCCGAGGGGAACACCTTCGGGGCAGAATTCATCCTTGGGAGTGGTACACATACGGAAAGGATAACCCTTCTTTTTGCAGACCTTGAAAATCTTGGGAAGCATAAGATACTTGCCGTTCATTCCGTAAAGTGAGCCCATGTGATTGTCAAGCTGAACGGGCTTCATGCCGAGATTTTCAGCCATTTCTATCTGAGCATAAACCTCTTTGATCGCCTCATCATAAGTGCAGTGAGCTTCAAAATCCTCGTTTTCGGGCCACATTCTGCCCTCTTCATTTTCTATACTCTTGCCGCCTGTAAGGGAGCCCCAGGGCCAGCGTGCTTCCCATTCGTTTGTCATTGTCAGGTGAACACCAATGGCATACTGAGGATTTTCAACGGAAAATCTGACAGCCTCCTTTGCTTTGGGGCAGGGCATCATTATTGTTGATGATTTAATGCTTCCGGTGCGGAAAAGGTCGAATATAGCTTCGTTTGCGGAGTCACAAAGGCCGAAATCGTCGGCGTTGATGATAAGGTATCTTTTACCCATTTTGTTTTCCTCCTCAGAAAATTTTTTATTCCCGTTGAGTATAGCAGGATTCAATCCTTTTTGCAAGTCCCTGTTCTTGACAAATAAGGCGGTATATAATAAAATCAGTTTATCTTTATCCGGGATGTGGTTAAATGACATTTTCTGACAAACTGAAAAAGCTCATCGGCGTTGAGCCGGGCACCAAGCTGCTGCCGATGATTTATTACAACTCCGCCATTTTTCTCAGCGGCGGCGCATTTTACATTATCGGCTGCTATTTCCTGCCGTTTCTGACAAAGGTTGAGGGGCTTTCCGCCGCTCAGTACAGTATTGTCGTGCTTTTTGCCACACTGAGTGATGCCGTAAGCGACCCCATAATGGGTATCATCACCGACAGGACCCGTCACAAGGACGGCCGTCACAGACCCTATATCAAATGGGGCATCATCCCCTCGGCAATTATTTATTTCATGATGTGGTATTCCTTCGGTATTTCCGAAAAAGGCAATTCCACCGTCACCATGATTTACTACATCATTGTTTATGTGCTTTTCAAGACGGTTTACACCTTTGTAATCGTACCTCACACGGCAATGCTGCCGGAAATTGCACCGGATTATTCACTGAGAACTCAGTATAACGCCGTCAAAACCATTATGGATGCGGTGGCAAGCTATTCATCCTTCCTCATTTCAGCTCTCTTTTTCGGCCTGTTTGAAACAGAGCAGTTCAGCGTTGCCTCCCGCCCGAAATTCAGACTTATGGGCGCCATACTCTGCCTTTGGATAAGTCTGCCCCTGATAATGACCTATAAGGGCACCTCGGAACGTTCCTCCGAAAACGATGTTGTTGAAAAATTTGAATTCAGAGAATTTTTCAGCCGCTACGGCAATATTTTTTCAAACCGCGCCTTCCGCCTTTATTTCGCTTTCGGATTTTTCACAATGCTCTCCTCCTGCTTCGTTTCCCAGACCTCTTACTATTTCCTTGACAATGTCATGCAGCAGGCGGGCAGCTACAACATGATAACGACCATTTCCGGCATTGCGGAAGCCGTCGGCTTCTTCCCCGCCTATATGTTCTCCATAAAGAAAAACAAACAGCTCCCCGCAAAGGTGTTTATCCCCGTGGCTATTCTTGCCCTTACCGTGACCTGGTTCATCGGCCCGGGCAGCCCCCCCGTGTGTATGTATGTTATAAACTTCCTTTACGGCCTCGGGCTTGCGGGCATGGCAAGCGTTCAGAGCAACATTTTCCCGGATGTTACGGATGTTGACGAAATGATGACGGGTGAACGCAGAGAGGGCACAATCGCCACCTTCTCCACCTTTGTAAAGAAATTTGTCAACGGCTTTGCCGCTCTCGGCGTAGGCCTTATTCTCTCCGCTTTCGGATTTGATACTCAGAAAACCGCCCTTGAACAGACCGCAAGAGCAATCTCGGGCCTTCGCTTTGCCTACGGCGCCGTTCCCATTGTTTTCTTTATCGGAGCCATTGCCGTAATATGCAGATATAAGCTTGACGGTGAAAGTCACAGCCTTATCCGCAGAGCAATCGAAGAAAAGAAAGAAAAGGGCAGTGTTGAGCTGACAGATGAAGAAATCAAAACCCTTGAATCACTTTCGGGATGCAAATTTGAGGATATGTGGATAGGGAGGAAGAGTTAAGTTTTAAGTGTTAAGTGTTAAGATTTTTGTTTTAAGCTAATCAATATATAAATTGAGGCCGCTGCATCTGAATGCAGCAGCCTCTTATTTTACATCTTTTTTCGTTCTGCGCTATAATGCGACAGACCGTTCGATTTAATCCTTATCGGATGAAAGAAATACACACCAATAAACCGTACCGTCGGGGTCGGCGGCGGCACCGACACCGATTTTTGTATAATTGCCGGAAATCATATTTTCGTAATTTGAGCCCTTCATTGCTTCTATTGCCGACGAACCGCTTTTATATCCTTTTGCGGTAAACGGGATGGCATAGCCGTAAGAGATACCCATATCGTCAAGTATATCGTATGCCGGTGAGCCGTCGGGTCTCTTTGCGCCGACCTTTCCGCTGTATGCCATTTCGGCTGCTCTTACACAGGCTGCCGTGCTCAGCTCATCACTGACGGAAAGGGAGGATTTGCCTGCCGAGGAACGGTAGCCGTTCACGGTGGAAGCCGCAGACCTTATCTCCGAGGAATAAGAGCCTTTGTTTGACCTTGCTTCGCTCAGAAGGTCATTTGTTGAGGCTTTATATTTTGAGGTATCATACTTCGTGTATTTTTTCTGGTCTGTCTGAACCTTACGGCCGTCACTGTAAATGTCATAATAAGTGCTTACAACATCAATTTTCACAACGCCGTATTTATAGTTTGTCTTTGTTTCCTTTGAATCTATTTTACTGTCAACCACATAAGCGGCTGTCGTGCCCGTTGTCTGTGAAACCGCCTTTGTTGTTGAGGATGACACAGCGGTCGTGCTCTGAGTAACGGCAGATGTGGTTTTGTCGTTCTTTGCCGTTGTTGAAGGTGCCGTTGTCGCCGCTGTCGTTGCCGGGTCTTCCGATTGCGGCTGAGTTGCTGCCGTTGTTTCGGTCAAAGGCTGAGTTTCGCTTTCAGAAACGGAGGTGCGGTAAAATTCCTCATCGAATTTTGACTGGTCAAAGCTGTCCTTCGTTGTTGATTCCGTGGGCTTGAGTAAAGACGGAGCCTGACCGTTGCACGCCGTAAGCACACAGAGAGCACAGGAAACGGAAAGCATGACCGAAATTATTATTTTTACGGATTTCATGATAATTGTCCTCCGGAATCTGATTTTTTGAGATTTTACCATAAACGGCTTCTTATGTCAAATAACCGAATTGTAAACATTATTGAAAAAGACGGTTCTTCCGGATTTACCGAGAACCGTCTTTTGGGTCATCTTAATTTATTATTCATCAATTCCGAGAAGCTCGTTGACACTCATGCCGAGAACTTCGGAAATTGCCTTAAGCTCATAATCATTTACAGAGCGAAGCTGACCTTCAATTTTTGAAAGACCGGAAGCATTGAGCTCAATCCCCTTTATCTGAAGCTGAGTAAGAAGGTCTCTCTGCTTCATATTGATCTCTTTGCGTCTTTTTTCAATCTTTTTACCGACGATATTTCTGTCGCCGATTTCCTGTTTTCTTATTCTCATTTGTCGAATCTCCCCTTTTCTGAAAAACTTAATTCCGCAACGCGGATTTTATCACAGTTTTTCGGCAATTTCAAGAGATAGTTGCATTTTTTGCAAAAAATATTCCAAAAATATACAAAAATTTAATGTTGAGTTAATAAATGCGAAAAAATATTTTTTTATATTGAAAAAACAGAATAAATGGTGCATAATGTATAATGGTTTTTAATTGTTCGAAATATGAATATTTTTATTTTTATGCAAAAAGGGGTATTTTGTTATGAGCAGCTTTGATGTAAAAAGAAATCTTACAATGCTTACGGACTTTTATGAAATCACCATGGCAAACGGTTATTTCAAAAACGGCTTTAAGGAAACCATTGCCTATTTTGATATGTTCTTCAGATCCGTTCCCGACAAAGGCGGATTTGTGATTATGGCAGGTGTTGAACAGCTTGTTGAGTATCTGCGCAACCTCAGCTTTTCCGAGCAGGATATAGAATATCTCCGCGGCAAGGGCTTCGGCGAGGAGTTTCTCGATTACCTTGCGAATTTCAAGTTCTCCTGCAATGTCTGGGCCATACCCGAAGGCACCCCCATTTTCCCCGGTGAACCCATAGTAAAGGTAAAGGGTCCCGTCATTCAGGCTCAGTTCATAGAAACCATGGTTCTGCTCTGCATAAACCATCAGAGCCTTATTGCCACAAAGGCAAACCGTGTTGTCCGCGCCGCTGACGGCAGACCCGTCATGGAGTTCGGCTCACGCCGCGCCCAGGGCTTTGACGGCGCAATTTACGGTGCCCGTGCCGCATTTATCGGCGGCTGCTCCGGCACCGCCTGTACAATCAGCGATGAGGCCTTCGGCACACCCGCTCTCGGCACAATGGCTCACTCCTGGGTTCAGCTTTTCGACACCGAGCTTGACGCTTTCAGAGCTTATGCAAAGGAATACCCCGACTCCTGCACCCTTCTTGTTGACACATATAATGTACTCAAAAGCGGTGTTCCCAACGCAATAAAGGCCTTTGATGAAATTCTGAAGCCTTTGGGCAAGCGCCCCAAGGGTATAAGAATCGACAGCGGTGACATAACTTATCTCTCACGCAAGGCAAGAAAGATGCTTGACGATGCCGGCTACCCCGACTGCACGATAGTTGCCTCCAACTCCCTTGATGAATATATTATCAAGGATATGCTGCTGCAGGGCGCAAAGGTTGACTCCTTCGGCGTAGGCGAAAGACTGATAACCTCTTCTTCAAGCCCCGTTCTCGGCGGCGTTTACAAGCTCGTTGCCGTGGAAAAAGACGGAGAAGTAATTCCGAAAATCAAAATCAGCGAAAACGTTTCAAAAATCACCACTCCCGGCAACAAGCGTCTTTACAGATTTTATGATAAGGAAACAGGCAAGGCCATTGCGGACCTTATTGCCCTTTCCGACGAAACCATAGACCCCTCTCAGCCCTATACTCTCTTTGACCCGGATTTCACCTGGAAAAAGAAAACCGTATGCGACTTTGAATGCCGTGAGCTTCTTGAGCCGGTTTTCATCAAGGGCGAATGTGTATATAAAGACCGCGATGTAAACGAAATCAAGGATTTCTGCCGTGAGCAGGTCAACACCCTTTGGGATGAGGTTACGAGATTTGAAAACCCCCACAATTATTATGTTGACCTTTCTCAGAAGCTCTGGGATAAGAAGCATCAGCTCATTGAAGAAATCAGAGGTATTTGAAAATGAACCTTTACAACTCATGGGGTTTTGTCAGACAAAGTGCCGCAAAAGCCGGCCTTCTTGCCGAAAAAGCCCTTTATAAGCTCAGCGGCGGCAAGGCACCCGCTCAGCTTTTCAGCAAAAGAGCCCTGCCCGAAAACATCGGAACAAGCGTAAAAATAATCAGGCAGGACAGCTATTCAACGGACATTGCCAAATTTGACAAAAACGGCAGAATGAGTGACGAGCCCTTTGTTATTCTCAGCTCCACCGACTTCCATTTTGACGAGGATGCGGAGCTGAATGCAAAAACGGTACGCCTCTTCATTCAGCAGATAAAAGACGCAAAGCCCGACCTTGTTGTGCTTACGGGTGATGTGATACAGTCAAAATATCAGCAGGTTGATGCCATAAAATTTGCTCAGATGATGGAGGAAACCGGAGTTTACTGGACTGCGGTTTTCGGCAACCACGAAACAAGAGAAGAAAAGGGCTTTTACAAATGGCTCATGCTCAAAAGCTTTTCCGACTTTGAGCATTGCCTTGTCAAGCACGGCCCGAAAGAGCTTTTCGGCTACGGAAATCACATCATAAACATTCTCGGCAAGGGCGGCCGTATCAGAGAGACACTGTTTATGTTTGACTCCGGCAGAGATATAAGAGATTATCTGCGCAAGGATTATCCCGACCTTCCTGCCGAAACAAAGGGCTACGATTTCCTCAAAAAAGAGCAGATCGCATTCTATAAAAACGAGCTGACTTCTCTTGAACATAAATTCGGAGTTGTGCCCGATTCTCTTATGTTCATGCACATCCCTCTGTGCGAATACGCCGAGGTTTTCACTGCAGACGGTGAAAATGGCTATATACCCTCAGGCAAAGCGGAGCTTCTTTACGGTCAGCAGTCTGAAAGCGTGGGCTGCTCGGCCTACAACAGCGGAATGTTTGATGCCATTCTCGAAAAAGGAAGCACAAAGGCCGTATATGCAGGTCACGACCATATAAATGACTGGTGTGCGCTTTACAAGGGCATATATCTTGTTTACAGCCTGCCTGCAAACTATAACCCCTATCATCTCGGCACAAAAACAGACAAGCCCGAAAGCGAATGGCTCCAGGGCGTTACTCTTACAACAATTTCCGGTGACGGCTCTCTTGAAATAAAGCCGAGCTACAACAGAAAATACCTCAACGGAGGAAAAGCGTAAATGAAAAAAAATCCTCTCGGAAAGTGTCCGCTGATACAGAAAATATTCAAGGATAATTCCTACTGCTGGCTTGCCTTTGCATGCACGGCGGGATTGATGCTTCTTGTTTATTACTGTCACAATATGTTCCCCTTCGGCGACACGACAATACTCAGAATGGACCTGTACCACCAGTACGGCCCTCTTTTTGCCGAGCTTTTTGACAGAATAACAAAGGCAAAAAGCCTGATTTATTCCTGGAACACGGGCCTCGGCTCTCCGTTCCTCGGAAACTTCTTCAACTATCTTTCAAGCCCCACCGCCGTTTTCATGCTTCTTTTCGGTCACAACAATATGCCCGAAGCCATAGCGGCAATGGTGCTGACAAAGGCGGCTTTTGCCTCCGCATCCTTTACCCTTTATCTCAAAAAATCCCTCGGCAGACACGATTTCACCACTGCCGCTTTCGGTGTGCTCTACTCAATGTGCGGCTTCTTTGTTGCATATTACTGGAATGTAATGTGGATAGACGCAATGGTCTATTTCCCCCTTGTGATTTACGGTATTGAAAGAATAATCAACCGCAGAAAGCCCTCTGTTTATATCGCTTTTCTTGCGCTGACCCTTATTTCAAACTATTACATGGGTTATATGACCTGCATCTTCTCGGTCATCTATTTCATAGTTTACTTTCTTTCAAACTACGAGTTTTCTTCTCTTGCACCCAACACCGTTTACTATTATGACACCGACCACAACAAGAAGGTCAAGCCCATGGAAAAGCTTAAGGGCAGCATTTTCCTGCGCAGCGGTCTGACCTTTGCGGCAGGCTCCGCAGCCGCCGGCTGTCTTGTGGCTTTTTCGCTCATACCCACATATCTCATTCTTAAATCCTGCTCCGCAACCTCCGGAACATGGCCGACGGAATACAGAACATATTTCTCAGCCTTTGATTTCCTTGCAAATCACATTACCTCCGTTGAC
Source organism: Acutalibacteraceae bacterium (assembly GCA_045642725.1). Lineage (GTDB taxonomy): Bacteria > Bacillota > Clostridia > Oscillospirales > Acutalibacteraceae > CAG-177. The sequence goes on along the minus strand of JAZUJJ010000108.1, from coordinate 28,906 downwards.
CCCACTATCCGCAGCAGCGGCGACGATGTTTTGCCCAATGTTTACTGCGGAATGGCTGTTCTGCTTCTTGTTCCTCTCTATCTTTTTGCAAAGAAAATTCCGCTGAAAGAAAAAATCGCCTCGGTTTTCACTCTCGGCATTCTGTTTTTCAGCTTTGACCTTAACTATCTCAACTATATCTGGCACGGCTTCCATTTCCCCAACGACCTGCCCTACCGTTTCTCCTTCATGTATTGCTTCCTGCTCCTTGTTCTCGCATACAAGGCATTCCTCAACCTTAAGGAATACACCGGGCGGCAGATACTCGGCACGGGCGTTGCTCTGATTTTTGCCGTAATCATGATTCAGGAAATAGGCTCAAAGAACGTTCAGGATATATCCGTTCTGCTGAGCGTTATTTTCACCGTGACCTACTGCCTTGTTTTCTATCTGCTCAGGGATGAAAAACGCCAGCGCTCCGCCACAGCCGTGATACTGCTTTGCTGTGTCATTGCGGAAATAGCCTGCGCCGACACCGACAGATTCAGTATGTCACAGAAAAAAGGTACCTTCACCGACGATTATTCCTCATTCTGTGAGGTCAAAAAAGAGCTTGATTCTTTTGAAGACGGTGATTTCTACCGCATGGAGCTGACCTACAACAGAGCGAGAATGGACCCCGCCTGGTTCGGCTACAACGGCATTTCCACCTTCTCATCCATGGCATACGAAAAGATGTCAAATATGCAGAGCAATCTCGGCCTTTATTCAAACTTCATCAACAGCTACACCTATTATCTCCAGACACCCGTTTACAATATGATGAACTCACTTAAGTATATTGTAAACAACGACAGCAACGTTTCCGTTGCCGACGATTATTACAAAGAGGTTGCTTCCGCAGGCAAATTCACCGCATACAGCAACAAATATTATCTGCCCATAGGCATGGCGGTCAACAATGAGGTCAAGGACTGGTATTCGGGTTACAGCAACCCCTTCACTGTTCAGAGTGACTGGTTTGAAAGCGCCACGGGTGTTTCCGATGTTTTCGGAATGATGAATATTGACGATTTCCGCTATTTCAACATTGATGAAATCACCTCCGGCCTTGACACCGGCGACCTTTATTTCACAAAGACCAACGACGGCAGCTCGGGTGAGCTGACCGCAATCATTTCATCCCCCGAGAAAAAGCACTGCTATCTTTTTGTGGATTCCACCACCTTTGAGGAAATCACCATCACAAAGGATGAAACCTCCGTTGTTCAGGATACAGACGAGCCCTACATCTATGACCTGGGCGTGCTTGAGCCGGAGCAATATGTTGAAGTGCTCATGACCATTGAGAATGACGACTACGGCTATATCAATTTCTATCCCTACTATGTAAATGAAGACGCCCTCAACGAAGGCTATGAAATACTCAAAAACCGTCAGATGACAGTCGAAAGCTTTGAGGAAACCAGAATAAAAGGCACCGTAAAGGCCGATGAAGACTGCGTTTTCTTCACATCAATTCCTTATGACAAGGGCTGGAAGGTCAGAATTGACGGCAAGGAAATCGCCGAAGACAAATATATTTCTCTTCAGGATGCTTATCTTTGCTTTGAGCTTCCCGCAGGCGAACACGAAATTGAGCTTTCCTTCACACAGAGAGGCTTGCTTATCGGCGCGGGTATCTCAGTTCTTGCCGCTCTTGCTCTCATAGCCGCATACCTCTTCTTCAAGAAGAAAAAACCGGAATTTGAAGCAAACTACCGCAGAAAGTGCGAAAAAGCTCAGGCTGATTATGAAGAAATGAAGGCAGAGGAAGAAAGAGCACGCCTTGCGGCACTTATGCCGGAGCCGGAGGAAATTCCTCTTGAAGATATGTACGAAGAAGACGGCGCTTTCGCAGACGGTACTTTTGCCGATGACACTTCCGAAGATGACACCTCCGACGAAGTAATTGCGGATGAAAACGAAAGCCCCGATGAAGAAACGGCAGCCGGCGAAGCTCTTGCCGAAAACGAAGAAACAGCCGAAGAAGTCGAAACTTCCGAAGCAGAAGAAGCCGAATAAAAGCATTTGTTCAATAAAAAAATCAGCACTTACTTCAAAAAAGCGAGTGCTGATTTTTTTATTTGAAATTTATCATTCTTATATCAGTGCATCCGACACCGTACTGCATTTTATCGCCGAGAGGAAATTCAAACGGGCAATGCACATGACCCGAAAGAACTGTCTTTATCAGCTTTTCATTCAGAATATACTCGTATGCCTCGTGTGTGATTTCGTCTTCCTTTTGCTGCTCATATCTGTCGGGTGAATAATGCTTCATCTTTTCCTCGGGAACCGACATGAGATAAGCCGGGCTGTTTCTGCCGTTTTTGTTAAGAAGATATTCATAAAGCTCCGCCGAATAAAGCGGCGTGTGCACACAAAGCACCGTCGGCAGACCTTTCCCGACCTCAGCCTTAAGCCTTTCAAGCTGCCATTCCTCAAAAAGATAATATGAATTGTCAACCGCAACAAAATTGACACCGTTTACAATTCTTGAGGAAAAACGGATGTCATTCCCGAAAGCCGCCTGAACCCTGTCAAGACTTTGATTTCTGTAAGCCGCGTCTTCCTTTGCTTCGCCCACATACAGGCTGAATTCATGATTGCCCGCCGCAAAAAAGCAGTCCGTTTTTTCGGAAAACAGCTTTGCCTTTTCAAGATTCGGAACGGAAACGAAATCTATCAGATCACCCGTATAAACAAGCAGACCTTTTGTTTCGTTTTGCAGGGCGATAAGTTTGTCAAAAATTTCGTCTGCCCCGGGAAAGGTGTTTTTTCTTCCCTCGGCAAGCTTTATTTTTCTTTCTCCGTCACGCCCGTCGGCAAAAACAATATGAGTGTCACTTGCGTGAATAACCGTAAAAGGTTTATCCGCACATATTTTGATTTCAGAATTCAGAATATTCATTTCAATTCCTCTTATCTGCCGAAAAGCTTATTGAAAAATCTGCAAATCCAATTCCAAATCATTTTGAAAAAGTGGAAAGGTTCTTTGGAGGGCTTCATGTCAACGGGCTTTGATTCGGCATTATATGCGGTCATGCCGCCCTCGGTATCAAGACCGACAACCGAGTTTTTAAGCGTTCCGGCGTTTGAATAATCCCATCTTTCAAAGCCTGCTTTAACGGCCTCGGAGTCTGCGGAAAGCTCAAAGTCATAGTTTGCCGCATCCTTAAAACCGGGATCAACCGCAACGGGGTTTGTTATCAGACCTTTTCTGATTGCCGTTTCAAGGCCGATACCCTTTTTCAGATTTCCGTCTTCACCGACAAGAATATCATCTCCGTCGGTAATATCCCACATAATATTGTTTTCTTCACAATAGCTTTCTTTTGTCTGAAGATATGAGAATGTTTTTACCTTTTTGTCGGTCAGCAGAATGTTATTTGTGAAATCTGCAGTTTTCATTCCTCCGTCATTCGCAACGGCTCTGGCGGGTGCGGAAACCACACGAACCTGAGATTCACCGCTCAAAGCAAAAATATTGTTTCTGACAGTGTTATATGAGCCGTAATGCAGGTGATATGCATCACTTCCGCAGCAATAGGAAAGATTATTCTCAACAAGTATATATGCGGAGCCTTCATCAAGATAGATGCCCCATCCGCCGTAGCCGCCCTCATCCGGGTCGGCGGCAACATTATGAATTACATTGCCGGAAAGCACGGTGCCCGGCTGATTGCCAAGTGTGTAAATACCGCCCATATCGGAAAGCCAGCCCTGACCGATATTGTAAATCAGATTATCGCAGATTTTATTGTTGTATGTCACGGTGTAACCGTAGCCCCACACCCAGCCCACGGAAATTGCGGAGTAATAGCCGTCATGGATTTCGTTGTGGGTAATGTCAACGCTGTTTGCGTGAATAACAAGTATGCCCACGGCGTTGAAGAAAACTCTGCCGAAGCAGGATATGATATTATTGTTTACGGTAATGTTTTTGGTGACTCTCGGGCTGTCAACCTCAACATTTTCGCCTCTGATATAAACTGCCTGTGCGCCGATATTATTGAAAATACAGCTGTCAACAACAGCATCGGTTACAACCGAGCCCATAAACACGGCGCAGGAGGCAAGGTCTCTGAACTCGCAGTTTCTGACCGTGAAGCCATTGGCATCTTCACAGAAAAGGCAGGGCTTTGCATCATAAGCCGCCTGAGAAGATAAATCCCTGCCTGGGGTTACGGTGTAGCCGTTGACTCTGAAAACAATATTCTCAAAGGCTATGCCGTCAACTCCGCTGATGCTTATGAGGGTTTCAAGACTGCCGCCCCAGAGAGTAAGCTCATCCGCTTTTTCTCCGTTTTCGGGAATATAATAAAGTATTCCTTCGGGTTTATCAAAATACCACTCATGGGTTTCGTTGAGCGCCTCAAACACATTTTCAAGGAAATATCTGTCCTCTGTTCTGACTGACATTGACGTGCCCTTTGTAAATTCCATCAGACCCGTTTTTTTGTCGTAGCTCTTGACGGGAAGAAGCTCATCCTTCCACCAGTGAAGCATTCTGACAACGACCGATTCGGGGTTTTTCAGCTCCGGCAAATCCTCCGGATTAACTATCATAGCCGTATAATCAAGGAATATCTCGGCATCTTTTATTTCTTTCTCGGTATTATGACAAAAATTGTTGTCAACTCCGGCAGGGTAAAGATAACCCTTTTCGGGGTAACGGGTTATTTTCAGCGTGGTTTCCTCATTGAAAAGAGTGCTGATATTTGCTTCCTTACCCACATTCTTTCTGAAAGCCTTCACACCGTTTACGGTGCATTCCTCAAAACCCGTATATGGCGTGCCGGCAGTGAAAACGACCTTTTCGCCCTCGTACGCCTTATAGGTAACATTTGATTTGTCTGCTGATGTAAAATAAACGGTACTGTCAAAGGTATATGTACCCTCTCTGAAATAAACGGTCACATCCTCAGACAGTGCTTTTGCCGCTTCCTTTGCCGCACCGATTGTGGCAAGAGGAGCATCAACCGAGCCGCTTGCTCCGTCATCACCGTCGGGTGAAACAAATATTTCCTTACCCTTCGGTTTTGATGCCGCAAAAGCAGGGAACCCGATTGTGCCGCAGGAAAGAATAAGCGCAATTACCGAAAAAATTGATAAAAACCTTTTCATGACCATTCTCCGTTCTTTTTGAAATATATAACCAGTAATACCGTCAGACGGAGCAGGCGAAATCATACACGCCTCACCATACTCCGATTGATATATTAAAACCCGGTTTATGCTTATCAGAATTTTCTCCAACAATCCCTAACCATAAAATCAATAATTTCCTTTTCACCTTTTCCCTCATAATATGCAACAAGCAGCCGCTTAAATTCCGGCACCCTGTTTTCGGGAATTATCAGCATTCCCGCGCCTTTTGAAATGAGGAAATGATTTGCAAAAATCACCGCGGCTCGTTTATTTCCGTCATTAAAAATCTGGGCCTTCATGCAGTAAAGACAAAGTTTTATGCCTTTTATTATTGCTTCATCATCTGTGTTCACAATATCCGACAAATTTTCTTTGATTACCGTTTCAACAGGAAGCGGCGGGATATACGATGTTCCGCCGATTTTAACCGGTACGCTTCTGACGGCGCCCCCGTCGATAAAGAAGCCGTCATTAACCAGCTTCGCTATATGTGAAAGAATATCAAATCCGCTCGGAAATGAAATGACACTTTTGTCAAGTATAAACTCCCACGCATGCTTCAGATTCAGTATTTTCTGAATATCGGCAACTGTCATATCATTTACAACTCCGCCGTCAATAATATCTTCCGTTTGCGGAAAGGTTGTTGCAACCCCTTCAAGTACGGCCTGGTCATAAATGTTGGATTTCATGTTTGCCCTTGCGAAGTCAATATTCAATATTACTCTCGGCGAAAGCTCATCTTCAACATAGCCGAGCAGGGCGAGAGCTTTGTCAGCCTCTCTGATTGCCTTGCGGATTTCACGGCTTTCTTTGGAATTCCGCAAAAGAAGCTGATAAAGTTCATCCGAATAAACATCAACATACTGTGAGGTCAGTCTGCTTCCGACCCGTTTCCTCATATAGAGATATTTTCCGTTGCTCAGCGTTTTTACTTCCGGAGTACCCTCATACGGAATCAGCTTAAGCCTTGCATTCAGTTCGGCTTTCCGATGTATTAAAATCTGAATTTCGGTATATTTGTCCATTTAATCACCGCTTTAGGGAATATATGTCTGCTTTATTTTAGCATATTGTTCCCTAATTTTCAAGCTTTATCTGAAAATGTTTTACAAAAAGCGAAACACATTATGCAAAAAAGACCCTTTTGTCCGCAGATAAAAGGGTCTTTTTACCGGAATATGTTATTTTATTTGCGATTACATCCGGTTTCTTTGATTATTTCGCAGAAAGGGCCTGACCTATCTCATTTCTGACCTGTGCCAGAACCTCATAGCTCATATTGAAATGATTTATATCCGTGGAAATGACGGAAATCTTTTCATCGACCCATTCTTTGCCGAGTTTTTCCTCTGCAAGGGTCAGATAGTCATAATCCTCAAGTCCGTCACAGGCATTTTTGAGTCTTATCGTGCCTACGGGCTCATTAAGTCCGATATAGCCGCCGGGATAAATCAGACAGCCGTCTCCCGCCGCTTTGTATTCATCCCATGTTTTGGAGGTCTCCCACGGATTGCCCTTGTCACAGTAAATGGAATCCCAGTACAGGAAGCCGGTAAGACCCGCCTGTTTTTCCTGCCAGAACAGCTCTCGGTGCTGTATGGCATCAAGATAGATGAACATATTGTTCCAATTTATGTCATCGCGGAACGCTTTTCTTTCGCTTGCGGGGCCGCAGCAGACATACCACCACAGCTTGGAACCGAGGCCTTCGCGGGAATTCTTCATCTGTTCAAGAATATCGTCTGACATAACGATATTCGAAACGCCGCAGAGAATGGAGCTTTTGCCGCTCTGAAGTTCAACGGAAGAGAATGTTTCCCCGCCGATTTCCACCTCGGATGTGCAGAAGGGCGTTACCATATTGTAGCCGGGGCAGAGCTTTGCCAGTCGGTCGGTCATTTCAGTGTAGGTTGCGTAAGCTTCCTCATTGCTCGGCTCATCTATCGGGTAAAAATACGCCTTTTCAGCCCACACGGGATTTGAGGTAACTTTTTCATAATATTTTACAAGCAGCTCGTCATCTGCGGGATAGGGCATACAGAAGGATGTAACTCTCGGGTCGCTCATATATGCGTCTGCCCGTTCATCAAGAATATCGTAGGGAAGGGTATAGGGGCTTATTCTGTGAGAAAGCAGATAATCGTAATGGATTTTGTAAAGCACCGCCTGCTCATCCTCAATATCCGCGCCGCCTGTACCGTTCCAGCCGTAGCCGGTGGAACCCTGCCCGTTCAGCTCGAAGAACACGGAGGAAGCAAGTCCCATCGCCGTGTCACTTGAAGGGGCATCGGGAAGGGCAAAATCCCATACTGTTGCCTTTATTTTATATTCTTCGGTTTCTTCCCCGGTTTTTACCGTGACGGTCGCAGTGTATTCGCCCGCGGGCTGGTCTTTGCCGGAAACGGTTTCAATATAAAAAGCGGAAACGCGGTTTTTCGCAAGCTCTGTTTCTTTGCCGTCATCGGGAACAAGCGCATCGGCATATTCATCGCTGAACAGATTGCCGAAGCCGGGAACGGAGGTAAATCTTTCTTTGAAAAGCTTTACGGGCATGGTGCCGCCCTTACCGTTCTCAAAATCCGTAACACTCACAAGAGCGGTTTTGCCTTCATCTTTGGCCGCAAGCATGAGCTGAACGCCCTCGCGCTCGTTTTTTGCAAGCTGAATACTGCCGTCGTGATCGGTTTTTATATCATCCGTGGGCTGAATTTTATGCGTTGAATACATAAAGCCCGCATACACGCCGGATTTCCCTATTTCACCGTCGTAGGGTGAAACAGCACGGTAAATGTTGTATGTCCATTGCAGGGGCATATATTGCCATCCGGTAAAAAACACCATAAAGAAGAACGCTGCGGTACAGGCACAGGCAAGCAGCCGCTGGAACAGCTTAAAGCCGCTTTTTGATGCTCTGATAAGGGTCAGCACCACTGCGGCGGAAAAAACGGTAAGCCCTATCGCATAGGCGGCATATATCGCCTTGCGATTGTAAAGGCCGTCCTTGTTTATAACAGTCATGACAACCCACTGCACCGCCTCAAAAACAAGGGCAGAGGCAAAAAACGTGATGAGCTGCTTTTTGCCGGACACTGCTTTTTTGCCTGCGGTAACAAACAGCACCGCCATTATGCCGACCATTACGGCCCGCAAAAGGGTGTTGAGCACAACAAGCACAATGTTTTCCCACGCAAGGAAGGTGTACCAGAACGCATAACAGGCATAGAAAAACAGCGCAGCAGTAATCGCCGTCCAAATCCAATAAAGCCTTTTGTCAGAAAATAAGTTCAACAGCTTTTTCATTTTGTTGTCTCCTTTTTTGACGCACTATAAATTAAATAATAATTCAGAACCTCTCAGCCCTTACGGTATAACGGTTTCACCGCAAAACACAATTACTCCGAAAAAGAAAGAGAGTTCTTATGATGAAATCATACCACATTCAGTGTCTGAAGTGCAACAGCAATCATTTATTTTATCGGAAAGAAAAAATATCGGTCTGTCGTATTTATTATTTTCAAAAAACATTGAACTGTCTGCTGCGTTATTGTATAATGATTTTACTTAAACAGATTTCGGCTGAAATGAGGAAAAAGATTATACGGCAAAAAACGGATTTCAGCCCACGAAGCCAAATATGTTCCGTGAATAAACAGAAAGAAAATCGGTGAATTATTATGAAGAAAATATTGATTGATGAAAGCCTTAATTTTTACAAAGCAAACCTTCACTGCCATTCGACAATTTCAGACGGAAGCAAAACCGTTGAAGAGCTGAAGCGTGATTATCTTGCTCACGGATATTCGATAATCGCATTCACAGACCACGAAATTTATGTAAATCACGATGACCTGACCGATGAAAATTTTCTTGCTCTCAACGGCTATGAGCTCGGAGTCAATGAGCAGGAAAGCAGATACAGAGAAGACTCCAAAACCTGCCACCTCTGCTATATAGCACTTGACAGAGAAAATGATATTTCCCTCTGCTTTAATAAAGACCGCCGTTTTAATCGCAATGCGGAAAAATATGCACAGCGCCAGCATTATATCGGCACTCCGGATTATATCAGAACTTATTCAGCCGAGGGCGTTAACGAAATGATAAGGCTCGGCAGAGAAAACGGATTTTTCGTGACATACAATCACCCCACCTGGTCTCTTGAATCCTATCCTCAGTATTCGGGTTATCGCGGAATGAACGCTATGGAAATTAACAATTTCGGCTGCGTAATAGTCGGATATGATGATGACAACGGTCATTGCTATGAGGATATGCTCAACTGCGGAAACAGAATTTTCTGCATTGCAACCGACGACAACCATAACCGCCATTCAGACAGCGACCCGGACTGTGATTCATACGGAGGATATACCGTTATCGGCGCACCGGAGCTTGAATACTCCCAAATCACCAAAGCTCTTGAAAACGGTCAGTTCTATTCTTCAACAGGCAACTATAAGCATTCGGGGCCGGAAATAAAATCACTTGTTTTCGAAGACGGAAAAGTAAAAATTAAGACCTCTGATGCCCGGTCAATTCAGCTTATACATAACATCCGCTCTTGCAGCATCGTCAATGCAGAAAGAGGAAAAACGGTAAATGAAGCCGAATTTGATGTCAAAGAGGCAAAATGGTTCCGCCTTGTTGTTACCGACACAGAGGGCTTCAAGGCTTATACCAACGCCTATTTCACGGATGAGCTCGGAATATAAATAACCGAATACCCTGATATAAACAGGCAGTCTGATTTTCAATGTCAGACTGCCCGGTTTGTTAAAACGCTGAAAAGAACATATGGGGTGTACATATCCGCCATTGCCGCCGCAGCGTACCGGGCGTGCGAAAAGCTTCATTCCGATTGCTACAACGAAACAATCTCTTCTCCTGATAACTGAAAATTTGAGTAAGACAAAAGGATCTAACCGTTAAAAGTTAGGTCCTTTTTTGTTACCCGGAAGCCGCAGAATTCATTTATAGATTACACGAAAAAAGAAAAAAGGACTCCAATATCTTGTTGATAATGAAGTCCTAATATGGTGGACGTTATCAAGCTGTTCTCGAACGGTGATATTCACCTCCGCTTCCACCTCGGAAAAGCTGTCGGCATCTGTGTTTGTGCGGATGATGACCTTGATTCTGAATTTGTCGGGATCATCCGGTTCCGGATCAAATATATCTATTCTCTCGACAAAATCATGAATAATGTCCGCTCTGCCTTCTGATGTCTTCTGATTCATTATCCATATTTCGGATAGCTGTGTGATTTCATCAATAAAATCCTGTGCCGTTCTGCTGTGTTTAGTCAGGCTGTTCAGATTTCGCAGTTCGGATTCGTAATCCTGAATTGCCTTCTTTTCTTCCTTACTCAACTGAAGCCAGTCTGTGTCACCGGTATCCATATAAGCATTATCTGCTCGGCATTTGCGTTCTTTATGACTGCGTATCAGTTTTTCAAGCTCGGCTATGCGTGGATTTACAGTCGCTTTTTCATCTGCCTCTTCTGCTGCTGAAATATAAGCCTGTATCAGTTCATCGTTCCATACAAAATCGGATACAATATCCATAACGGCACTTTCGATGGCTTCCTTCGGAACATTTATCTTTTTGCACCTTGTTTTATCGGAAGCCCTTTTGGCTTTTCGGTTTTTGCAGGCATAATATCGGTGAGTTTCACCCGTGTGACTTTTGCCGCTGTCGGCAAGCATTTTTTCACCGCACAAACCGCAGAACAGTTTTCCTCTCAGTTCATAAACGCCTCGGGTTCTTTCGGATGCCCCTGTGTGAAGCCGCTTCTCACGCTCAACCTGTGCCATTTCCCACAGTTCATCGGATACAATAGCTTCGCAGGCATTTTCTGCGGTATATATTTTGTTTTCGATTTTGTTATCAAAAGTCGTTATTTTTGTACCTTTATAGATTGGGTTTGCCATCATTCTGTTTACGGAATCTGTTGTCAGTATATTGCCTGCACTTGTTCTGACACCGTGCTCGTTGAGATAATCACAGATTTCTCTTGTTGTGCTGCCGTCAACATACATTTCAAACGCTTCTCGGATAAACTCTCTAACGCTTTCATCGGGAGCGAATTTCTTATCCTTTTTATCACCATCGGTTACGATTATTCCTACCGGCAAATATCTTCCGCCGTTATACAGCCCGTTCATTGCGTTATCTCTCATACCTCTGATAACATTTTTGCGAAGCTGTTTAACATATTCGGATGCCATCTCAACATGAACGGCTTTTGAAATTCCGCCGCCGTATTCTTCGTTGAAAACCTGAGTGGCATATTCGATTCTCACGCCGTTTTCATTGAGTACTTTTTCATATTCATAAAACCCGCCGTGTTCTTCTCTGCTGATTCTGTCGAGGGCATAGGAAACAACAACATCAAATTCACCGTTTGCGGAATCTTCGATGAGCTTCAGAAAGTCACTGCGCTTTTCAATGTTTTTGGAAGCGGATTTTGCACTGTCAGAGTATATCTTTATCAGCTCGTAACCCATCCGGTTAATGTATTCCATACAGTCACGGGTCTGTTGTTCTATGCTCGCTTCTTTCTGACGGTCTGAACTGTATCTTGCATATATTACAGCCCGTTTTTTGAGCTCAACATCTTCTCTTAAATCTTCTATGGTCAGCTTGACAGCCATTTTTACACCTCCTTGCCACAAAATTGAAAAGCATTATTTTAATCGCAGAAGTATTTTCTTCCTCGTCCTGTTCCTATCGCCTTTATATAGCCTTTATCCATAAGATTTTTCAGTATAACCGTTACTTTTGATTTGCTGAAGTTGACCGATGCCGTAATTTCGGAAATGGGAACGAGCTTTTTTCCTTTCACCGCATAATATACAGCTTTTTCGTCTGCAGACAGCGGCAAATCTTTTCTGAATACCGGCAAAATAACCGTTATGGAATTATCATTGACATTAAACTGCGGCTTTGTTTCGCTTTCGGAGTATGCTTCATTTATTCTTTTTACGCCTGTTCCGAAGCGCTCAATCTGATGCAGACGGAAAAAGATATTTCCGATAATCGGATTCCTCAGCAGAGATATTCTTCCGTTCAGATATTCTTCCTCGGTGATTCCGTGGGTAAGTCCGCCGGGTGAGGATATTTCTATTTTATCCGCAAACATAGATATTCTTATATGTGATTTAACATCCCATGTTCTGTGAACAAGAGCATTTACAACCGCTTCTCTGAAAGCTTTTTCGGGAATCAACTCCACCGTTTCACGCAGAGAACCTTTGATTTCTTCATACTGATAGTATTTACGAAACATGGAGAGAGCATTGTCAAACTGCATCAGACAGGAAATATGCTCGTGTGTTTCTCTGTCCAATATAATATCAATGCTGTTACCGAATCTCACAATATCAATGCCGGGAAATGTGTTTTCATCTGCCACTATTTCACCGGCAGCGTTGAATCCGTCCTTATCCGAAAACAATTCAAGTGTTTTGAGAACATCGGTATCAAAATTATCAAGTGAAAACTGCTCGTTCATCTTGCGTTCAAGAACCGAGAAGGTGAGATCCTGCTTTGCGGCTTTCAGGTTTTCAAACGATAAATTCTGCCCCTCAAGCAACAATCTGCGAAGCTCAACGGAATCGACCTCTATTGTGGCGGTGTCGCTTCTTCTGTAAGCTTTTGCCTTGTAAAGATACGGCTTATATAAGCCTTCAAACACCGTAAGAGTAATAACATTATTGCTGTTTACCGACAGTGTAAACTGCGGCTTCGGTGAAATGCTGTCATTTATTCTGTTTTCAATATCAAGGCATACGCTGTCGGCATTTTCAATACCCTTTGATATTCCCGAATCCGTTACGCCGAATTTTATCTCTCCGGTTCCGAAATTTGCAAATGCACTGACGGTTTTTAAGAAAGTGTTGGTAACGGTTTCTTTAAATTCAAGATTTTTTGACTCTGTCATAAACTCACCCGATTATATTATGTTCTGTATTTGCGTATATTCTATCACAAAAAGCTCAAAAAATCAATCGCAAAATTTTGCGAACTTCTTATTGCGTGATTTTGTTCGTATTAAAAAAACGGTTTCAATTTCTACATCAATCCATATAATACATTTTCCTCATAACCTCCAAACTTTCTTTTTCAAGCTCAGTTGCTTTTTCGTAGGTCAGCCCGAAATATTCTGCTGTGTTGTTTCTGCTGTGGGGATTATCATATTCATCCAAACCGAAACGATAGGAAATATATTTCTGTTGCCTGGGATTGAGTAAATTAAAGGCTTTTGTCAGTTGTTCATCCTTAAACTTTTTGAAATATTCATCCTCTGCCGATGAGGATTTCTGACTGCGGTAATCGTTGACATAAGGCAAATCCTCGTTGAGAAGATTCACTTCGTAATCATCTGCAGTTACATATTCAAGACTTAATGTTTTGCCGTTTCTCTCTGTTTCGGAAACAAGATGGTTCATGACTCTGTTCTTTATGCAGGTGCCGGAATAGGTAAGAAACGAATACCCGGAGTTTATATCATAATCACCTATGGAAAGAAGAAACGCAATTCCCGCTTCCTGAAACATATCGTCAAAATCAACGCCTTTTGGACTCTGACATAATTTGTATGCTTCAAGTGCCATGGATTTTATAAATCCCGCATTCCGACTGTATAACAGCTCCTTTGCCGATTGTTCGCCGTTCTGAGCACGGCAGGCCAATTCTTCGTTAGTATATTCCGTCATTTCTTTTTCCTAATGGGAGTTTTGAAGAACGGCAGCAGGGCATTGAGAAGATTCGTTTTCATTTCTTCCGTTACGCCGTCATATCCGCTGACGGTTGATACTATGCTTTCAGCTATTTTCTCGGCATTGACACGGAGCATTGCTATATTATTCTTCTGCTGTTCCCGGATTATCCGTTTCATAATATCCCTTGTGAGATTCTTTGCCTTTTCCGTTTCGGACTTATTATCCTTTTTGATATGCGCAAGACAAACATCAAGATATTTATGAATATCGGCAGCAGATTTTGCTTCGGGAGTTCGGTCAATATATTTTTCAACCTCTGCACTTGCTTCGGGTATGAGCAGTTTTCTTGCTTCGTTAAAAACAGTATTTTGTGCGGCAGCACCAACAGAATAAAAACCGCTGCGGTAAAGAGCAATTTCTTTGAGCATAGCCGCAAAAACATCATCATTGATAAGCAGATTCAGAATATCCGTATCAATCTTTCGGCTGTACATTTTATCGGCAGATTCGGGCGTTAATCCGAGCAACTCAAGATCACGGTAAACGGGATACGGGTCATCGGTCAGGCACAGCAGAAAATCCGTTGACATGCCCAGATACCTTGCAATCCTTGAAGCATCATCGGCTGAGAGCTTCGTTTCATCTTTCAATATTCTGTTGAGTGTACTGATACTCATTCCGGTTATTTCGGTAATATCTTCTTTTGAAATCTGTCGGCTCGTCAAAACATCCTGCAAGCGGATGCCAATACTTTCCGACGGTAAATACTCAGCCATGATATGCTCCTTTCATAAGTTGGACGATGTGTCCGATTACAAAAGAATTGTAGCAAACAAATGTTCGGCTGTCAATAATTATTTTCTTTTTTCAGTTTGTAGTCACAGTTGAGTGACAGATAACAAAACGCTCACCGTGAATTAACACGATGAGCGACTCTTAATATATGCTATCTTCATTTCGTAATTGGTTTATAACCCTTGAACAACTTCCGTATCAAGTTGCTTTTTTCTTTCTTTCCAATCCGGCATTTGGATAGTAAGAAAGTCGTAAAAATTTTTGCTATGATTAGGATATATTAAATGAGTTAATTCATGAAGAATCACATACTGAATACAGCGAATATCTGCTTTTAACAGATATTCATTAAGCGTTATTTTACATTTATCTGGTGAATAACTTCCCCATAGCGTTTTCATTTTTTTTATACATAATGTTGGCTTTACAATATCGTACTTTTTAAATATCCTTTCAAAGCACATATCTGTTTCTTCCTGAAATAATACTTTTGCAGTATTTCGCCACCACTTTGTAAATGTTTTCTGAAACGCATCATCGTCATGTGTTTTTTTTACAAAAACAATAATGTTCTTTTCTTCCACTTTTACATAATTTTGTAATGATTCTTCTTTTAAAACTCGCATATCTTTTCCAAGATACTGTGTTGAAGACCCATTGCGAATATCCGACAAATTATTATATCCACCTGACTTTTTATATTTGGTAATCTGTTCATCAATCCATTGAAGTCTCTGTTCAAGAAAATTATCTATCCACTTGCTTGGGACTTGTTCCGGAACTGATAAATATACATCCAGATTGCGAAAAACTTTCAGATGAACATTCTTGATATTTTTTCTATAAATTTTAACTTTTACATACCCATTAATAGGACTTAAGCATATTTCTTTTTCTTCCATCAGTATCTTGCAACCGCCACTTTCATCACTTCATCGATAATCAAATCAATCATATCAATGTTGGAATTATCAATTTTCACACCAATTTCATCAAACATTTCAAATAAGCAATCGTCAAGTGCACGATGTATTTGCTTATGAACAACCTCATTATGTTTCCAATCACGTTTTGCGTTTTCTGCAACTGCTTTTGTGATTCTTCTTGAGTAATCGGCAATGACATTTTCAATTGACTCGGTAATGCTTATTGGAGACTTTGAACGTGCAGTGGTAATAACAGCACCATAGAATGATTTTGCATCGCTGTCATTTGCGATAGAAGTCGGATAATCCCTTGTCATTCGCCCATTTCGGAAATCATCTGCCATAGTTTCCATCGCTGAAAAATATTTATCGGCATCTCTTGTTTTATCGTATTCTGCCAAAGTTGTTTTGATTTTGGTAGAAAACTCCTCGAATAACAGAGGATCGTCATATCTGACCTGCTTTAATTCAGATTCAATGCGAGTTTTGATTTTATCCGCCTTTACATTGCTTGGTTCATCACTGCTTAAAAGCTTTTCCATAGCTTTTTCATCTGTGATTGAAACAGGCTTTATTATTTGATGTATTTCTGTTGCGTTCACGAATGTATCAAGCAAATTTTTAATTCCCGCTTCATATTTGGAAAGATCGATTTCATTATCAAATCTTTCTATAACACTTTGACGAAGTTTATCAAAAAATCTGTAATCGCTGCGATATTCTTCAAGTTTATCAAAACCGATTTCGACAAAAACATCTCTGTTGGTCAATGCGAGATTTAAATGATTTGCATATGCTTTAAGTTTTTCATAAAACTCATTTCGCTTTGCATCATTTTCAAGACTTTTCTGCCAAGCATCTGATGTGGAATTTTTGTCAACATCGGCAAACATATTCCATAATTCTTCATATGCAGCTTCCAGTTTATTTTTTTCGTCAATCGGTCCAAGAATTGAACCTTCGATATCCTCCTGATCATAGGAATTCATTGATGATTCTGCATCATCATAAATGTCAACTGCTGTTCTGAGTTTCTTAAATATACCCCAATAGTCAACAATAAGGCCAAAATCTTTTCCTTTATAAACACGGTTCACACGTGCAATAGCCTGTAAAAGATTGTGTTCTTGCAAGGTTTTATCAACATATAGCACACCTGCAACCGGTGCGTCAAATCCGGTCAAAAGCATATCTTTTACAATAAGCATATTGATTTCACCTTCAGGGTTTTTGAAATCATCGCATACTGAATCGGTATACTTTTCATCATTGTCGCCAAACAGAGGCTTAACATGCTTATCGTGGTAATTATTGATTTTTTTGATTGAAGCAGAGGTCACATCATCGTCATCACCTTCACGCTTATCTCCAAAAGTAATGACTACACGGGGATTTGCCTTCTTGCCGGGTAAAGAAGAAATTATATTATACATATCAACGGCAGTTGCACGGGATGAGCAAACCACCATTGCTTTCAAACCTTTTGGTATACAATAATTGACAAAGTGGTCATATATGTCGAAAGCAACAAGATTGATTCTGCTGCTTGCCTCTGCAAGCTTAGACCATTTGCTGTATTTTGATTTCAATTCCTGCTTCTTGTCATCGGGAAGATTTTCGGTAAGGCTTTCAAAAAAAGCATCTATCGTGTTCGACGGATCATTCTGCTTTACCTTTCTGCCTTCATAAACAAGAGGCACAGTAATCTTATCTTCAATAGATCGCTTCATTGTGTAATTGTGGATAGGATCGCCGAATTTTTTATAGGTATTCTTTTTTGACTTTGAAATAAGAGGAGTTCCGGTAAATGCTATAAAAGTTGCATTTGGCAAAACTTCTCTCATATAGTTATACATAGCGCTGTACTGAGAACGATGCGCTTCATCTATCAAAACATAGAATTTTTCACTGTCTACCTCAAGATAACGATTTTTACATACCGTTTCGAACTTATTGATTAGAGTAGTAATAACCTGATTTCCCTTGTCTTTTAACAGTGTTTTAAGACCTTTTCCGGTTGCAGCACGTACAGGAGCCATCTGAGAATTGGCAAAGTTATCCCGTATCTGTTTGTCTAGGCTGACACGGTCTGTAACAATAACAAAGCGAGGCTGCTCCTTTGATTTAACAGACTGGATTTTCTTGACAAGCATAACCATAGTGAGCGATTTTCCACTGCCCTGAGTATGCCAAATTACACCGCCGGTTGTCCCCTTATCATCTTCGCCGTTGATTCGCTTAATGGCATTTTCAACCGCAAAAAACTGCTGATGGCGGCAGATCTTTTTTATATTACTGTCATAAATAATATAATCGTGAATAAGCGTTAAAAATCTCTTTTTATCAAGCAAAGACACTGTTATTCTGTCCTGTTCGAGGATATTTCCGTCGGGAGAACATTTTTGGCAAATATCTTTTTGCCATTCAACATCATCCTCACGCCATTCAACAAAATAGTCCGAAGAAGTACCGCAAGTACCGTAAACGACCTTGTTCGGATTCATTGCCAAAACAAGTTGGGTATATTTGAACAAGTGGGGAATATAGTCCGGTCCCATATTGCGAACATTTTGCAAAACGCCTTCTTTAACATCCACACTTGACTTTTTACACTCAATAACAGCCAGCGGAATACCGTTGACCATCAGCACAACATCAGGCCTTGCATATTGCCCATTTGGTCTTTCAACGCTGAATTCTTCCGTTACCTGCCAGATGTTATTTGCCGGATGCTCAAAATCAATATAAGAAAGGTCAAAAGACTGCCGCACGGGAACATCTTTATCAATAATCACATTTTCTTCAAGACTGATGCCGAGTGTTAAAAGATTATAAATCTCCTTGCTCGCCAATGAAAGCCCTTGCAAAAGAGAAGCATCGAGCGCATTAACGGCACGCTGAACCGACTCACCGGAAAAGTTGAGTTCATAATTCTGATATTTGAATGTCTGTTTATTCAAAAAGCGAATAAGTTCGTCCGTGAAAATCACTTTGGACAAGCTGCCTCGTTTTTGCTCCGCTTCGCTGCGGGAAACATATTCATATCCCATTTTTTGCAGGAATGCAATCAGTCTGTTCTGACATTCCGGGCGTTCATTGAATATTCTGTGATCCGGCATGGTATCTTCCTCGCTTTATTTCTTTTTGCTCTCAATCATTTTTTGCGTTTTCTTTACAGAATCCAAAAAATCTTTTTCCACCTGCGAAAGTTCATTGTTTGTCTGCTTGCGGTATTTGGCATATTCGCCTTTTGCTTTTTCTATTGCCATTTCGTGAGAAATCGTTCCGGCGTTCTGTAAAACCTCACTATCGCTCATGTGAAGAAAATCGTCAAGCTTAGCAACCCACTCGTTCATTGTCATCGTTTTGCGGCGAAGGGCTTGCAGTTCGGCAAAATCGAGATATGCCGATGTAATGGCATTCAGTTCTTTAAGCTCTTGTTCGCTCAGATAATTTTTAGCGGTTGCAATTTCCGATTTTTGCGGTCTCGAACCCTTAAAATTGGTAAGCCCCATAAACGGCTTGGTACTGTCGGCTCTAAGATATACAATTTCGGGAGCGGTATGCCCGCTTACGGCAAAATGCATTTTGTTTTGTACTGTTTTGAAAAAGAGGATGCTTGTTTCGGCATTTTTGTCGTAATCAACACTTGTGGCATAAATGTCGAGAATTTGGCGGTAGAATACTCTCTCGGAAGAGCGGATGTCCCGAATCCTTTCCAAAAGTTCTTTGAAGTAATCTCCGCCGCCCGATGCTTTAAGCAGCTCATCGTTCATGGCAAAACCTTTGATGAGATATTCTTTCAAAACTCGGTTTGCCCAAATGCGAAATTGCGTACCACGGAGCGATTTCACACGGTAACCGACCGAGATAATAACATCAAGATTGTAATAATGTGTATTGTACGGCTTTCCGTCTGCGGCAGTTGTCAAGAAATCCTTGACAACTGAATTTTCATCAAGTTCGCCTTCTTTGAAACAATTATTGATATGATAACTGATGTTTTGCTTTGTGGTTTGAAACAGTTCTGCCATCTGTGCCTGATTCAGCCAAACGGTTTCGTTTTCAAGCGTAACATCAATCTTTGTCAAACCGTCTTCGGTTTGGTACATTATGATTTGGTTATCGTTCATCGTTCACCCTCACAATTCCGTTCAAAAGATATTGTTGTAATACTTTGCGCTGCTTGCTTATTATTTCTATCTTACGCTGATGAAGAGTGATAAGGTTGTCGAGGCTTTGAAAATATTTGCCAATTTGTTGTTGTTCTTCATAACTTGGAACATCCACAACAAATTCTTGCATATCCGAAGCAAGAATATGCTTGATTGTATTACCCGTAGTAATATTTTCTATTTTCTTCTTGGCATTAATAGTTTGGTATTCATAATTTAAAAAATATGGGTTAACTTTAGTTGTAGGATTTCTAAACATTATCAGTGCATGAGCCGCTGAATTGTTGAGTTCTTCGGGAATTACAGCAGAATGTCCAACATGCCCTGATTGCACCATAACCATGTCATCTGTATGTAACCACTTATCTTTTTGCTTTTCATAGAATTCGTCATTAATAAAAATTTCTGTATTATGGTTTATTTGACCATCTTTTATATTGTTTGATTCAAGATAAAAATGTCCTTTTTCAACATAGTAAGGAGTAGCCGTTCCAACAAAGGCATTGCCGATATTTTGATATATTTCTGATAGCTTACGCTGTTCCCAAGCTTCAGTAAATCCTTTGAAACGAATTTCTGGTATTTTACTCTTTTTTTTCGGAAACATTTTTTTTAGACAAACCGTTTTTAATAGCTCATACTTCTCAATTTGTTTATAATATAATTCTATCGCTTCGTCCCATTTCATTAGGATTTCGGCAATCTTTTCTTGCTCAGTTTGAAATGGTGGATAGGCAACATTTAATTTCTCAAGGTTATCTGCATGAATATGAACAACTGAATGACCTTGTCCAAAACTTGCTTTCTTTGCCAACGAATATGATTGATATTGTTGATATGCAAGAAATAATGGATTCACTTCATTATTTTTAAATGTAATAATATCTCCACCGGCATAAATAATCCCATCACCGTTATAACAAACACATTTGCCTATTTCCTCTGCGGTTTCTCCTGTGGCGGTAAATAATAAAGTTCCTTTATCAATCGGCAAACTTTCGCTTGCTGTATCTTCGTCAACAAAGTTTTGTGCCTTATCAAAATGGAAGTTGTCATATTTCATATAGATATCGCCGTAGCCCACACAAGGCACACCACTATCACTCATTTTATCACCGGGCAAACCTCTGCCTTTATCAAATGAACCAATATCTTTAAGCTTTTTATCTGTTATCCAATCGAACGGAAAAACACCAAACTCGGTTTTCTTGTAACCGTCCGGCACGTCTCCGTTATTTATCTGTTCAATTCTTTGTTTGATTTCAGGTTTCATTTTTTCACACCAAGCTTTATGACTGTATTGTTTGTGTTTCGAATATTGATTTCTTTTTCTTCTTTTAATTCTCTTCTTGTTATGACAACAAGCGATTTTTTCTCAGTATCGTTGTAAGTGCACCTACAGGAATATATGCGATACTTAAGGAGGGATAAAATTGGATTGATGTAGATTAAGTTGTAATATACATATACAATTCCAATGGTTATCTGTACAAAAAAGAAGATAAAGAATGAATAAAGATTATTATTTGTTGGCAACGAAATACTGGTCAATATAAGCAATGAGTATTTGCCAAAATATTCGCATTGGGTCTTATCCTCAAAATCAATGATTGTATATGTTCTGCCCTTGGTGTTTTCATAGCGTTTATCATCGTTGTGTATAATTATTTTTGCAAGAAATACTGCACCGATAATTATTTCAATAACAAGAAGCAGAATTTCGATATTATTACAGGACGGATTTACCCATTCTTTATTTTTAATACTATTAAGTAAGACTGTCCATTTACACGGTTCAACTTTTTCATCGTTATATATTTTTAGAATATGTAATGCGTTGAAAAATATCATCGTGCTGAAATAACATCCAACTTTACTTGATACTATTTTCATATATTTTCTGCCCTATCTTGTATAAAGTTATATTTGAATCCTTTGCAAATCATTTTAACAATCTTTTTGTAGGATTTGTCCGTTACTATTAATTTCCCTGCGTTATCAAAATCGTCTTCGATAAATTCGCTGCTTTTCTCAAGTAACCTTTTTCGTAATTCTTTGGGCTTAATTTCTTTCATCGCTTTTAGATATTCAGCGTCATCAATAATTTTAGCTAAGTTTCGATAAACGTTCTTTTGAGATATTTTTGCAATTATTGTGTCAGCGGTATCTATAAAATTGAGATTTTCTATTATTTCTTTTTTCTCAAGAACTATCTTTTTTAAATGTTCTTCATAATCGAAAATAGTGCTAAAGTTTTTTCTGTTAAATACAAATAGTGTGTGGCTATTTTTTTCAAATCGCCAAACACAGTCAATGCTAAAAGATAAGAAAAATCCAAATTTATTAGTGATTGATTCTATTTTTCCATCACCAATAATAAAAGCTTTTTTTCCTTTAAAAAGCTGCTCGCACGGAATCTGACTCATAAAAATATAATATCGATTTCCCTCATACTCTAAATCACAAATCAACAAATTAGAGTTTTGAAGCTTTTTAGAATTTGATGTATCCATATCTGATGCATCATCATTCAAGCTGATAAAATCGGCCATTTTGCTGTCTAATGACTCATCGTTTAAATATTCATAAACTGATTCGGACGATTCCATGGGATTATACTTTTGTGAATCGAGGGCATTGTTTTCTTTAAGACAATCGCATATATAGCCAAGAAACTCTTTGTTAATATTTTCAGGCAAAGCTATTGAACAATTGTCTGATACTTTTTTCTTTTTCCAAATCAAACTGTAAAAATTCACTTTACCTTTTTCCCTGACTTCGTTTTGCTTTTCCAATAATTGCAATTTGTCATTCAAAATACTTCACCTCATTTCAATCCCAATTCTTCAAGATACTTTTCCATTTCTGCTTCGACTGCTGCGATCTGATTTTTCAAATCCGCAATTTCGGAATTGACGACATCAATATCTATTATTTCTTCTTCCTCAAATGTATCAACATAACGTGGAATGTTTAAGTTGTAATCATTTTCTTTAATTTCATCCAGCGTTGCCACATGAGCATATTTATTATACTTTTCTGAATCAAGCTTTTCACCGTTTCGGTATGCCTTATAGGTATCGACAATCTTTGCAATGTCTTCATCACGAAGAACATTTTTCGCTTTATCTTTTTTGAACTGTTTAGAAGCATCAATAAAGAGAATATCGGAATTGCTTCTGCCCTTGCGGAAAACAATAATACAAGCCGGAATAGATGTGCCGTAAAAAAGGTTTTCGGGAAGACCAATAACAGCATCAATCAAATTCTTCTCAATAATTGCCTGGCGGATTTTCCCTTCGCTTGCCCCTCTAAAAAGAACACCGTGAGGTGCAACGGCGGCAACTCTACCGTTTCCGCTCATTGAAGCAATCATGTGGAGAAGGAATGCCCAGTCACCTTTACTTGCAGGGGGAACCCCCAAGTCAAAACGGTGCCAACGGTCAAGACCGGCTTCCATTTTAAATTCTTTTTTCTTACCTTTTTTTGATTTATCCTTTTCCTCATCGTTTGAAACTTCGCCGCCGGGATTGAAGCCTTCTGCCCACTTATCCTTACTGAAAGGCATATTCGCAACTATACAATCAAATTTCATCAGATTGCCATCGCTGTCTAAATGCTGAGGATTTGCAAGAGTATCGCCCCACGCAATTTTGGCATCTTGAATACCGTGAATGAACATATTCATTCTTGCCATGGAGATAGCAGAACTGTTCACTTCCTGTCCATACATCTGAACCTTATCAAATCCGCCTTTTCTTGCTGCTCGAATAAGCAATGAGCCGGAACCGCAGGTAGGGTCATAAACGCGGTCATTTTCAATAGGGCTGACAATCTGTGCCATTATCTCGGAAACTTGCTGCGGTGTAAAGAATGAGCCTGCTTTTTTGCCTGCCATTGTCGCAAACTCGCCAATCATATATTCATAAGCGTCTCCGATAATATCGGCAGGCACCTGATTTTCATTTACCTCAATATTGCTCGGGTGTAAATCAAGGTTAGCAAAGTCATTTAACAGATTGCGAAGAATCGGATTTTTCTGTTCTTTTTTTCCGAGATTGCTTTCACTGTTAAAATCAATTCCGCGAAAAATACCGTTCAGAATTGCATTTGAGCTTTCAAGTCCGGTGAGAGCTTCACTGATTTTTGTTCCCAAATCAGGTGCGAACTGATTTTCAAGAAGATAATCAAAGGTATACTCTTTCTTTAACGAAAAAGGTAAATTTGCTATCTGGCGTTCAAGGCGGATGCCGCTATAATCTTTTTCAAGTTCTTTTACGCTTTCGTCAAAAGTATCACTGAGATATTTTACAAAAAACATTGAAAGAACATAGTCCTTGTAATTGGAAGCATCAATGTTATCACGAAAAGTATTTGCACCATCCCAAAGTGCCCGCTTTATATCGTCAAAAGTTGTTTTAGCCATTATCTTTTCCTCCGCACATCTTGATTGTCTTCTTTATGTAATAATTCGTTTTTAAATTTTCAAGTTCGGCAAGCCGAACTTTTTTCTTTTTCAATTCAATTCCTTTGTACCAAAGCATACCAATGGCCTTTTGCTTATCCATATCCAAAAATGGTATGCTGATATTTTCGAGGTCGCTTTTGCTGATAGATTTCATAACAGCACCGACAGAGCTTTCTTCTGAAAGATTTCCGATTTGTTCATTCAGCATCATCGCAAGATATTTTGCATCAACATCGTTGCTCGGCTTTACAATAATCAAATTGTTTCCGCAATAAATCCCATCTTCGATGGAATCAATATAATTTACAAACGCAGGGGTAATTCTTTTTATCACGATATCATCTTTTTGCAGCAGCCAATTTTCATCAGGTGCTACATTATTGACAGTAATACTTTTTTCAATTATATTATCTGCATAAAAATTAGCACTCATGAGCCATTTGACCGAAACGTTTGACGGTTTTGATCTTGATGGCGTTACAGTGCAAAAAGTGATTTCTGCAATTTCATTCAATTTTTTGTTTTTCATTTTATACCTCAAATGTCAGGGCACAGTCAGATAGAATCCTGTGCCCCTTTTCATTAATATCTGGGAAGTGAACCGAGATTATCAGCTTTTATGTTGTTGGAATCTGTTCTGAGGTATGAGTTGTCAACAACACGGACATCTTCACCAATTATCCATCTGCCGTAACGAAAATACTTTGTCTTGGTAACATTAGGATTGCCATTAATGAAATTAATCATATCGCGTTTTGTGCATTCATTAACTGCGGCAGAATAAAGGTCGTTTGTCCATTTCAGCTTCGCAATGTATTCGTTTCCGTATCGATCTTGCTCATAGTGAACTTTGTCAATATAAACCATCTGTTTCTCCTTTCTTCGATATTAAC
Source organism: Acutalibacteraceae bacterium (assembly GCA_045642725.1). Classification (GTDB taxonomy): domain Bacteria; phylum Bacillota; class Clostridia; order Oscillospirales; family Acutalibacteraceae; genus CAG-177. Next base: position 3,751 of record JAZUJJ010000108.1, on the reverse strand, counting down.
AATAAGATGGCATCTTGACGAGGTCATAAAAATATGATACACTTTATATGCTAGTATAGAGTGTCGTTTGATGCTCATCGGCGCCTCGAATTTCTATCAAGTTCGGGGCGCTTTTTCTTGTTGTAAACAATATACCACAAATTATTGTGTTTGTCAAGAACTTTTTAACGAATTTGCACGTTGTAATTGTTTTACATCAAATAATTTGTACAATTTCTGCATTTGAGGTCAAGGATATAAATATCAAAACCGGATAATGCAACAATATATGAAACTCAAATCTGCGTCAAAAATGAAAAAAGTCAGAATTTCAAATCAATTCTGCGTTATATCCGGAACTTTTGAAATTCTGACTATAATAGTAATGTGAGGCTTTTAAAGAAGCCTTGAAACGAGCGGTTATGCTTTTCGGAGCATAGCCGTTTTTCTTATGCCCAAATTATTCAGAAAGAGGTGTTTCTGATGAATAACACATCATAGCAAATCATCAATTTGCCCTATCTATCGAATCTTCGCAGATAACGAAAAATCAATTTTTCGGAGCTAATTGTAAGCGCATATATTCCACGGTCTCCTTGACAACAAGCCTCCGGCAGTGCGGCGTTTTGCAGGCACCGGCAGGTGCACCGCTTTGCTTCCTGCCTGCTTGCCGAAGGCTGCCACACCGCCATCTCATTGTAAAGGAGCTTTCGCGGCATAAACGCACAAATCGTATTCCGTAAAAAATCAAATTTATGAAAGGAGGGAAAACGAATGACCGAAAGAATTGAAAAACTTAAATCGGAAATTGCAAGGGACGAAGCTAAAATCGAAAAGCACCTTGCCGAAGCTGAAAGGCTAAAAAAGAATAACGCCGCAAGACACAAGAAACTCGCTGAGCTTGAAAGTGCGGAAATACTTGATTTCATCAGAGTGAACGGCATCACTTTTGAGCAGCTTATGTCATTGAAAAAGGATAACAAATCTGATTCTGAAACAGATATGCGACAGGATTATGAAACTGAAACAGCCGAAGCAGATGCGGATATTTTCAGCGAAGGCAGCCTTTTTGACTTTGCCGTGCCAGATGACGATTACAGCGAAAACGAAGATAACTGATACGGTGTGGTGAGAATCCCGTAAGGGCGCACTTCTGTACAGGTATCCGAAAATACCTGTACCGTGCGCTCTGCGAGGCCGATATGAGAATCCGTATTCTCATATCTCTCCATACTGCGTATGACAAGGACATCGCCCTTGCGCTGTTTCACAGCTATCCCACAAAAAATTTTACTTGAAAGGATTTATCACTATGGATAACATTACAAAATTTTTTGAATCCGTCGGTATTGAACCGACAGATGAAAATGTCAGCCGCCTTATTGATATTGTCAAAGCGGATGACACAAAACGCATTCAGACCCATCGCTATCAGCGGGCGCAGAACCGTAAGGATTACTTTGAAGCCGGTGAACGCAAAAAACGAAATCACAGACTTATCACCAAAGGTGCCGCTATGGAATCCATTGATTCCCGTCTGAAGGATTTTTCCGAAACCGAGTTTTATGAGTGTATGGAAAAGATTATGGAACACCCGTATGCGGACAGAATTGTCCGCTCGGTAATCTCCGAAAGAGGTGATTCCGGTGGCTGATTATCATTTCCATGTTACGCAAATCAAAAGATCCGCAGGTCAGTCCGCCGTTGCCGCAGCCGCTTACCGTGCAGGTGAAAAGTTATACAGCAGCTATTACGGCGAAATAAGTGATTTCACTTACAAGGGCGGAATCGTTGAAACGGGAATTCTTCTGCCCGAGTACATTCCCGAAAAGTACTCCGACAGAGAATATCTGTGGAACGAAGTTGAGAAAATTGAAAAAGGCAAAAAGGCTCAGCTTGCTTACAGCTTTGATTTTGCACTGCAAAATGAATTCACCGCTGAGGAAAATATTGAAATCGTAAAACGCTTTCTGAATGAATATTTTGTCAGCCGGGGAATGATATGTGACTTTGCGATACATAATCCCGAAAAAGACGGAATACAGAATCCGCACTGCCATGTGCTTGTTCCGATGAGGCCGATGGATAAAAACGGTCAATGGATGAACAAACAGGAAAGACGGTACCACATTGATGAAGCAGGCAACAGAATCCGTGACAGCAGCGGCAATTACATTTTTGACAATGTCAAAACCACCGATTGGGGTGATACTTCAACACTTGAATTTTGGAGAGAAAAGTGGGCAGAGGTAAACAATGAAATGTTTGAGAAGAAAAACATTTCTGCCCGGATAGATAACCGCTCTTATGAAAAGCAGGGATTGAATCTGATACCCACAATTCACGAAGGTGTTGCCGTACGTGAAATGGAAAAACGGGGCATACACACAAACAAGGGTGAACTGAACAGATTCATCCGTTCAACAAATGTGATTATCAAGGAGCTTTCAAAAATCATAGCCGATCTTGTTAAATGGATATTTGAAGAGCTGAACCGCAAACCGGATTACACGCTGTATGACTTGTTGTGCAAATATCTTGACAAGCGCAATGCCGGAGCATATTCCGACAAAGCAAAAGTTGCAAATCTGCAAAAGTTTGTTGATGCAACGGAGTTTATGCGGAGAAACGACATTATCACCGTTGCCGATTTTAACACCAAATTCCAAAAGCAGAAAGAACTGTATGATGAAAAAACCGCCGCTGTAAAAGAATACGGCGACAGACTTAAAAATCTGAAACAGGTAATGAAGGATTTTAACGATTTCCTGAAAGTTAAACCGATATATGAAGAATACGAAAAGAAGAAATTCAAAACCACAAAAGACAAGTATTACGCCGAGCATCAGAAAGAGATTAACCAATATCAGAAGCTGAAACGAAAGCTGGATGAATACACTACTGAAAACGGCACTATCAAAAAATCGGCACTTCAATCTGAAATTGACAGTCTGACGAAAGATATTGAAGCTCTGAACAACGAACTGATTCCGATAAAGGAAAATATCAAAATGCTTGATAATATCCGGTACTGTGTAAATCAGATAAAGGCAGAAACTCTCGGCAGTGATACCGATGAAATTCAAAAATCCGAATTACCCAAAGAAACGGAAGCACCCGCAAAATCTCAACCCGAGCCGCAGAAGAAAGAATCCGTTCTCGGCAAACTATCAAAAGCAAAAACTCAGGTTGACCAAAACAAAAATAATTCCCGCACGGTTAAACATACCGGGCAGGAATTGTAAAGTAATAAAGACAAAATGACCTTAGTATCTAAACCGAAAGAAAGGAGGGACTTTGTAAATGAAAAGGCCTGAAGACACATTGAAAATGTTTATAAATTATCGCAATATTGTACGCACCTGAATGGATCAAATATAATTATCCGAAACACGCAGACTGTGAGCAGAAGCCTTTGCAGCATTATGAATATGAAATCACCAGTGTAAAGGAACTGACCGCAGACGAAATATCCGATTACAGAAAGTCGGGGAAAATCAAGCACTGAAAAAACAAAAAGCAGGCAACCCGTTATGGATTGTCTGCTTTGCGTCAAATTCGGACCGGAAACTCTAACACGAGTAAGTAGTTTCCACCTCTTTTTTCAAGGTGGTTCGAAATCGACTTTGTTTGGTGGTCGTTACAGGACTCGAACCTGTGACCACTCGCACGTCAAGCGAGTGCGCTACCAGCTGCGCTAAACGACCATAAATCGTAATATTTTCTTTTTGCTTTGAGTTAACCGATATGTTTCTGTCCGCTGCGCTTCCGG
>JAZUJJ010000107.1:0-20836 GCA_045642725.1 Acutalibacteraceae bacterium | reverse complement strand
TCCTTTTGAAATCAGATAATCGCTCATTGCTTCCGCTTCCGAAACATTTTCGTTTTTCCCCTGTCCGCCGGAAACAATGATTTTGGCATCCGGATTTATTTTGCTTAATTCTGCGGATTTATCCAGTCTGTATTTCAAATTCCCCGATACTGTGTCGCCGTCTTTTAATCCGCACCCTAAAACGATAATATAATTCTCTTTGCCGTCAGATGTGTTTGAGTTTCCGTACACTACGAGAAAAGAAAGCAGACAAATAAATATAAGCAGCAATGAGCAGCTTGCAATGTTTATCGACTTATTATTAAACTTATAAATAACACCAAACAGAAGCAATATAAGCCCCGCAGCAATGCCGAACAAAGAACCGTCATTGAATGACAGCATCGAAAAGTACACGACTGCCGAAATTATCATTGCTGCTCCTGCAAATCCGAAAAGCAGTTTCATTGTAAGCTTCATGGCATTTCTCCTTGCGGATATCTGAAAATATATTTATCTGCGAGGTCTTGCTCAGCATAAATTCCTGGGCATACCGTACTTGGTGACAAATCTTTATGCTTACATACAGTATTTATGGAATATTTGTAATCTAACCAAGCAATTAAAAACTGTAGACTTTCTATTTGTTCTGATGTTGGATGAACATTACCGTGAATATCAAAATCTGAGTGCATATTTCCCATTAAACACACTCCTATTTTCCCGCTGTTTTTTTCTGATACATGAGCACCATTTTTATTTATTGGTCTTCCTTCATAAATCACACCATTCCCATCAATAACAAAATGGTATCCTATATCTGATAGGTTTTGGTAGATTTTTTCATAACTCTGAAGGTTTCTAATCTGTTCGTATTGATCTCGGCTTGAGTGATGGATGACAATTGTATCATAAAATTCTGCAAGTTGTGATTCGGATGGGTTTGGTATTACCACATCGTTAATCTTTATTTCACCGGTATCTCCAGTGCCGTTAGGAACAAATTGCCCAGCTCCCCATTCAGTTCTAGACACTATATCAGGATTTATCGGAATAAAGTTCCATTTTTGGTTTGAATAGCCGTAATAGGAATAAAGTTGAATGTTTGCACCATTGTTACTACTGGAATTTACAACTTCTACGCTGTGAAAACTACCTAAAGCTGATATTATTCTAAAAGTATTGTCCTCATTTTTAATAATTCTCCATCTTTGAGCACTTGTACCATTTCCCGAATATACTTGAATATTTTGACCATCCAAATTTGTTCCACCTGAAACATCTAAACAAAGATTTGAATTGTTGGCGGGTCTGATTTCATATATTCCATTTGAAACTTTATTTACCCACCATTGTTGCGAACGAGAATTGTTTTTTTGGTATTGCTGAATGTTTGTGCCGCTTGTATTAGATCCGCCAGTTACATCCATAGCTTTCCCGCTTGCCGCATTACATATAAAAAATGTTCCTTCGTTAAGTGAATCATCTTCATTATATGTGATTGCAACACAAGGTGGGTATGATGTGTTGTTTTCTGAACAAAAATGTCTGCTACTTTGATTAGCTGTTGTGGCTTTTAAGCAAAATCCATAATTCGAAGTGAACCCATTTGATTCACCTAATTCATATTTAAGCCAAGAAATAAATAACGGTTTTATATTAAAATTATACCATCCAGACGAACTAATGTTTATTGGTTGGCTTGAAGTATCTATTAGTCCTGGTTTATTATTATACGTTATGGTCGAATCTGTCCAAGTTGTGTCGGTATCATATAACTTTATTGTTGCACTACTTGTTTTTCCTGAACCTTCATATACACGATAATTTGCAGTTAATATTTTTTCTGGATTTATATTCATATATGTACCGATAATTCCAGGATCAAGTTTAATAAAAGTCTCAGCTTCCCCATAAGTGCTATTATGATAACCAACAATGTTATATTCGTTCATATAAAAATTGGTGTTAGGTTTTCCGCTATATACGGGGGCATCATATGTATTTGATGCGGTTATCGTTATTGTCGGATCAACTGTTATAGGGTAAACAGTATCTTCTGCTTCAAGATATTCTCTATCAAGAATTATCGTAAGCGTATAAGTATTAAAAAAGCTTTTTTTAATCAGAAGTTCATTGTTGAAAGAGTATTCCTTATCGGAAGAATCTGCAATATAGACTTGACCAAAAGCAAGTTGCACTTCCCTTGAATCCTTATCCGCAAGTGGAATTGTCAAGCCGGACTCTTGAGTAGGTATTAGATTATCCATTTTTATTTCAAAAGATATCTCATTTACTCCGGTATATTCAGGTATAATTCCGCTATTTCTGATGCTGACAACTCTCTCTTACAACATTATTCATTCAACAACTTCAAAATCACACAAAATTTTTTTTATTTCTTTATTGCCGAAAAATCTTTCGCCCTCAACCTGAAAACCTAAAAAATACTTTTCACATTTATCTGTTATTGCAATGCAATTAAAAGTTGTTTTATTCGGCTGATCCTTATAGCTTTCTAGATAATAGCAATCAATATCAGATATTCTTATGTATGTATATCCTTCTTCAAGTCGGTGAAAATTTTGAGCGTCCTCAGGAGAAATCGTTTCAAAATCAAATATTACATTCTCGTAACACATATCTTCGTCAGAAGAGTTTACGCTTCCTGTTTGATATACCTGAAAATGTTCACTATCAGATTGATATTCGCTCTCATAAATTAACTCTGGAATTTTGTTGTCGGCTGATGATATGGTATCATTTTTATCTATTGATTTGTTGCAACCAATCAAAATTAATGGTAAACATATGAGTATGGCAAACCAAACAATATTTTTCAACTTTAATCACTCCTCCATTACAATATATTTGCCGTGGCGGGCATACCAACCAGGTATGCTCGCTTCGTTCTTATTCCTAAGCTATAATGGAAGGGCGAAATGGTCTGACGTGTTCCTCCTTGGGCTGTTACGTCCGTCAAAAAGACAGTCAGCCATCCTTCCATTACAGCGTTCGGTTTCAGCAGGTAGGGCTGCAACGCCCGTGTCACCCAACAGATTGAATCGGAATGGGTAAAAAGATGGTCACCAATTCGTGAAAATACATTATGACAGGAGTATGCCAATGAATGCAGTAGGAATTGATGTTTCCAAAGGGAAAAGCACGGTTGCTGTTATGCAGCCTCCCATTCAAGGATGATGGCATTTCCGCAGGAAATGACGAAAGGTTGCAAATTTGCAAACCCACGGCTTTCAACATCTGCATTGCAGATATATTTTATGCGACTTCAGGGAGCATATATCGAATTTGCCGTCAGACAAATATATCAAATGCACACTGTGCATATATCATCTTTACACATTAACAATACCACAGGACAAGGAACCGTCCCCTGTCTTGACGTTGTCTCATTTCTTTTAAGATTGATAATCCTTAATTTTGATATTTAAAATTCAGAATTACTTCAGCATCTGAAGAGAAACCGGGAACGGAACGCCCATTGGAAAGGTCTCTTCAACGGGATAATAAAAAATCAACCGTACTCTGTCGCCGACGCGAAGGCCGCGATACAACTTCTCTTCCGGTATTTTATCGGTATCAACTCTGTATTGTCCTTTTTCATCGTCTTGAATGGTGAGCTGGGTTCCGTTCGCCTCAATTATCGTTCCGTCAATCATTTCCGTTTCTTCGGCTTCACCGTTTTGCGGGGAACTGCCGGCAGAGTTCGCAGCCTCTGTAACCATTCGGTTTGTTGGCTGCTGAAGTGTTTGATTTGTGCTTTGCATAATCGTTTCCTGCGTCGGTGTTTCCTTTGAAACTGTTTCTTCATTTCCCTGCCCGTCAGCAGCGCCAGAATCGGCAACGGATGTGGATTCCGCTGTTGTTTCAACAGAAAAAGCCGCGGTTGTCTCCGGATCGGAACCGTTCTCCTGTTTTTCATTTTTACAGCCGTTCATCCCCAAAACAAAGCAGACGGCAAAGAGTAACACGAATATTTTTTTCATATGGTATCCTCCAAAATTACGATATTTTCCCGGCGATATATTTATATTCTTTAGTTTCGCCGTTAAAGGAGATCATGTAAGACAGGGGACCGTCCCTTGTCTTATCTTTATCCTGGCAATCCGGGATTTGGCAAAAAAGTGTAATTATTCTGCCTTCATTGATGTTAATGTTTCACGCATATTGTAGCTTAATCCTTCCGGAATATATACTGATTTCTTTTCGGTTGTCTTGAAATCATAACATTCATAATCACCTGATTTTACCCACATTGCAGGTCTGACACCGGCTTTTTCAGTTTCATATTCTCCTCCGGATCCGATTTCTTTTCCGTAGCAATCCATTTTATGAAATCTTCCGCCTGATGAGGTTGAAGGACTTCTCAGCCACCAATTTTCCCCTTCATATTCATCGTCCAAATCGCCGTCGATATATCCGTAATCGGCTTTTGCCTTCGGTGTCAATTCACCGACTCTGATTTTTTCTTCTTTCAAATATTTATCGGCTTCATCGGCGGTCAGCAGAAACAAATAATCTTTTGTATCATTTCCCGCTTCGGCAACAGTCTGCTGCAAATATCTGTCCGTTCCCTCGACATCTTCATTTTTAACATAAGATAAAACAATGTTTTTCTTTTCGCTATCTGTAAAGGCTGAATTATAAAAATCTTCATTCAGCCATTTTCGTAAAGAACTGCCCTCCCAGTTTTCGGAACCGTTCTCGGGATGTTCAATGAAACATTTCATATCAACTGAATATCTGCTTAAAAGCAATACTTTACCATGGTCATAATCAAGTATAATCCATTCAAGAGGGTCATTTCCATCACTGTTTTCCTCAACTGTATAATGACCGAATCTGACAACCTGCCCTATATTTGATTCGTTAATCCCCGAGCATCCGGATAAGCTCAAAAGGATAGTAAAAATTACCATAAACATATTAAATTTTTTCATTTTCATCTGATTACTCTCTTACAAAACAGATTTGCGGAAAGACGCCATCCTTGGCACCCCATAAGTTATGCTTCATTCCTTGCTTCCCCTTGAGGCAATTCCCCTGTCATGGAAAATGTCAGCGAAGCTGACAAAAGGGTAGCCGTCTGCGGCAAGCAAAAGGTGCCGAGCTTGCGAGGCGGATGAGGTGCTATAAAACAACATCAAACTTTCCCTCATCCGTCTTGCCTTACGGCAAGCCACCTTCCCCCAAGGGGGAAGGAAGAAGAACTTGTTCATTAATTCAGTTCTTCAAAGCCCTGTGCATAGCATTCATAAACATTCTCTTCGCCGGGGAAAAGCTCAACGCTGAATTTCTTATCGTCAGCCGCCTGAATAAGACGCATGGGAACTCTGTCATTGAAATTGACAAATCCCGTCTTACCCGTAAGCATATCAAAAGCAATGGCAAGCGCACCCTTAAGCATATCTGTGGCAAGGGGATAATTATAAACCGAAAATCTTCCGCTGCCGCCCTTTTCACCGTTCATTGCTTCCTTAAGTGCGGTCACGAATTTATCGGTATCGCTTATTTTTTCGGGTACCTTTGTATCATAAAGCTCACAAACTCCGTTATAAGCAGTGGGGAATGAAGGGCAGATATAGATAAGTCCGTTTTTGTCGGCAATATCCGCAAGGGTCTGCTGAACGGCACTGTCCGTTGAGAAAAGAACAATATTTTCCGTGCCCATTTCACCCGAAAGCTCGGGATTGCAATGCCTTGCAACAGCTTCTCTTACATAAAGGCGGGCGGTTTCGATTCCGCCGGCATTGTTGGTATCAAAAGAGCTGTCATAAACGAACTCTATGCCGTTTTCCTCGCACTTGCTTTCAAGAGCAAGTCTGAGCTGTGAATAAAGAGGATTCTTGCCCATGTGAGCGTCAAAAGAGAAGCAAAGGAAATATTCTGCGCCTCTTTCCGCGGCAGCTTCAACAATATCACCGGCATATTTGCCCCAATCGGCACAAAGAACCAGATCGGCTTTTTCCGTTACCGTTTCAAAATTGCGCTCCGGCTCAACGGCAATGGTAATAATATCATTGTTCACACGCTTTGCCGCACTTATGGCATTTGCGGTGAACTGTGTGGCCCTGGCATAAATAATCGCTCCCACATCATTGCGTGCGGCGGCTTCTTCGGAAAGCTTCATGATTTCGGGGTCACCAGCAACAAGCACGCGGCTGTCGGCATATTCATTGACAATAACCTTGTCGGGGTATTGCACGGCAAGGGCCTTGGCGGCATTATAATCCTCAGGATACTGTGCCTCGGGAGCCACCATTATAACTACTTTTTTGTCGGGAACATTTATATTTTCATTGGATATTTTCACCTTTTCGCCTTTCCCGCAGGCGGCAAGAGAAAGAAGAAGCACCGAAACAAGGAGCAATGATATAATCTTTTTCATTTTATTACCTCTTTTATCAGTAAGTAAGCCTTGAATTCATTTCCTTAAGAACCTTTTCGGAAACCTTGAGTATTTTACGGTCATAGGTGTAAATGCCGTTGACCTCAAATTCCACATCGCTGACCTGAGTATATACGGTGGCGCAAAGTCCTTTTGAAATAAGCGGTATTATCTGCTTTGTGTGGAGCTTTTCATAAGCCGCCGACAGTTTTTCGCTGTTTTTGAACATCACATAGCCGAATGACTTTTTGAAATTCCACACATGGTCCGGAATATTCCAGCTGTATCCGCCGTATTCGCTGAGCACAAAGGGTCTGCCCGCCGTTCTGCGCTTTGTGGGAAGATGAACGGGGAAAATGTATTTGTGAACGCTCTTGAAATCGGGGCCGTGCTGGTCGTGCCATCCGCTGGCGTGGTCAACAAATCTTGACGGGTCATAGGATTTGATCCACTCACCCGTTTCCTTTGCGTCAAACTGACCCCAGCCCTCATTAAAGGGTACCCAGCAGCATATTGAAACGCAATTATAAAGATTGTCAATAAGTCCGCGAAGCTCCTGACGGTATTCTTCTCTCCATTCGGGCTTGTCACGGTTGAACATCTTATATTGATTGTCCTTTACATGAACATTTATGTTAGGAAGAGCTCCGGCATAAATGAGGTTGAGAGGCTTGCCGCCGCTCATCATATCCTGCCAGACAAGCATACCGAGTCTGTCACAGTGATAATACCACCTTAAAGGTTCCTCCTTGATATGCTTTCTGAGCATATTGAAGCCCAGGCGCGTCATCTCGGAAATATCAAAAATCATGGCTTCATCCGTCGGAGCGGTAAGCTGACTTTCGGGCCAGTAGCCCTGGTCAAGAAGACCTTTCTGGAAATAAGGCTTGTTGTTGAGAGCAAGTCTCGGAATACCCTTGCCGTCCTTCATTACCGAGAATTTTCTCATACCGAAGTAAGAGGAAACAACATCCTTTTCTTCGCCGCATTCAAGGGTAAATTCAATATCATAAAGGAACGGTGATTCGGGGCTCCAGAGCTTTGCGCCGGGTATTGCGGCTTCGCCTTTTTCGGAAGCTTCGCCCTCAAAGACGACCTTTTCGCCATCGCTTATCTTCACAAGGAATTTACAGTTTTCCCTGCAGGTATGAGCTATATCAAATCCGATAACGCCCTTATCAATATCGGGAAGAAGCCTTACGCTTTCAATTCTGTTTTCGCTGACGGGCTCAAGCCAGACGGTCTGCCAGATTCCGGAGGTTGCCGTGTACCAGAAGCCGACGGTTTCAAGCTTCTGCTTGCCTCTCTGCTGATGCCCGTCATCGGTGGGGTCATAAACCTTTACGACAAGCTCGTTTTCGCCGTCCTTCAGAGCGTCGGTGATGTCAAAAGAAAACGGATTATAGCCGCCCGTATGGCCGCCGATTTCAATTCCGTTTATCCATACCGTACAGCGCCAGTCCACCGCCATAAAATGAAGCAGAGTTCTTTTGCCTTTGAATTCATTACCCAAAGTGAAATATCTGCGGTACCAGAGGCGTTCATCGGACTTTAAGGCTTTGTTAACGCCGGAAAGCTCACTTTCGATTGAAAAGGGTACAAGTATTTTGCCGTCATATTTTTCGGGAGCCGGTGCGTCTGCCGGAGTTACGGCATAATCATAGCTTCCGTTAAGACACATCCAGTCATTTCTGACAAGCTGAGGTCTCGGATATTCGGAAAGAGGGCATTCTCTGCTGACCTCATCAAACCATTTTGTTTTTATCATTGCTTTTTCTCCTCTCAGTCAACATACTGAAGCTCAGTAAGGCGATAGCCTCCGGCTGTATTCACAAAGGTAAATTCGTCAATCTCATCCTTTTTGCCGCAGGCAAAACGATATTCCATTACATATTTTCCGGTTTCTCTTTCTTCAAGCTCGACCTCTCCGTCAAGGTCTCTGACCCATTTTACGCCCTTGTGCTCATTCTCCGCCTTTGACATATCAAGGCAGAAAACGCCGTCAACATCGGCATACAAATCATAATTTGTCAAAATATCCTCTGCACATTCCTTTGTATAAATACTCTCAACGACGTTTTTCAGCACATCGTAAGAGGTATAAACCTTATCCGTAACGGGGGCATATTTTTTGCCGTCCTTTTCAAAAGCCTTGCTTTCATCGACCTCAAGATGACCGAGAACGAAAACATTATTGTAAAGCAGCTGATTCATATCAACAAGCATACCGAAATTTGTGAGCAGGCTTTCACCCACATATTTTTCGGGGTCAAATTCATCTTTGCCGCAGGCGGTAAAGAGAAGCATTATGATTATTGCCAGTGCGATTATTCTTTTCAAAAGAAACCACCCCTATTTTAATATATATTCAATAATACTACAAATCAAAGCGGTAGTCAAACAAATTTATTTTCTATTGCAAAGCGAGACAATCTGTGCTATTCTGTTAAACATATTATGACAATCATCAGTAAGGAGTTTTTCGCTATGCTGTTTTCACTTCTCTCCGACGCACTGCCCGTGAAGGCACTTTATATCATTGCCGCCCTTTTCACCGTCGGCCTTTGCACCCTGCTTCTCAAATTATTCGCCGGCAAGCTGCCTAAGGACCAGGGCAGAGAATTCGCCGTTGACGGCAAAAAATCCGCAGGCAAAATAAGAGGCGCAGGCATTCTTTTCGTTTGCTCATTCATTATCTGCGCCCTTCTTTTCGTGCCCGTAAGCATTGAATACGGCATTTATTACGCTCTCCTTTTCCTCGGAATGCTGACCGGTTATCTTGACGACCGCTCCGAAACGCCCTGGAATGAATACAAAAAAGGCGCTCTCGACCTTCTCATTTCCGTCGGCACCTCCGCAACCTTTGTTTACTTCAACAAGGATTTGCTGAGCATCGGCATTTTCGGCAAATCAATCGGCGTTCACCCCATTGTTTTCGGCGTTATAGGTGCCGTTCTTGTCTGGATGCTCATCAACGCCGTAAACTGCTCCGACGGTATTGACGGTTTTTCATCCACTCTTTCATCTGTTTCGTTTATTTCCGCCGCCGCAGTTATTTATTTCAGAAACGGCGACATAAACCAGATTTATCTCACCGCTCTCATGCTGCTCACTCTCATCCCCTATCTCTGGAAGAACGCAGAGCCCAGCACAATGATGATGGGCGACGCCGGTTCAAGAGCCCTCGGCCTTTTCCTTGCCATGCTCATAATGAAGACCGGAAATGTTCTGCTTGTCATTCCCCTTTGCTTTATGGTCTGCCTTGACGGCCTTATCGGCATTGCAAAGGTTTCAATCATCAGATTTCTTCACATCAAGGTTCTCACCAAAATCCGCACCCCGCTCCACGACCATTTCAGAAAGAATATCGGCTGGTCAAACACCCAGGTTATTTACAGATACTGCATGATTCAGGGAATCATCTCCGCAGTAACACTTATGATTGTCAAGTAAGAAGTGTTAAGAATTAAGACGGCACCCGCTGAGGCTTCAGCAGGTGCCGTAATTGTTTGTTATCCGTATATCAGTTCCCGTATTTTATTTACGATTTTTTCGGCGTTGAGATATGAATTATTTCATCTTTTTCATAAGCCTTGATGAATTTGCAACGCACAGCAGCATTGTACCCACATCGGCAAAAACAGCAAGCCACATAGGCACAATTCCCGCAATACTCAGAATAATTACCGCGGCCTTTACCGAAAGGGAAAAGATGATGTTTTCGCCGAGAACATTTACGGTTTTCCGGCTCTGCTTTACTGCGGTCACAAGTCTGCTCAAATCCGAGTTTGTCAGTATCAGGTCCGCTGCTTCGCAGGCCGCCTGAGTTCCGAGGCCCATGGCAGCCCCCACATCCGATGCCGCAAGCACGGGCGCATCATTTATACCGTCGCCGACATAAACAACCGCTCCGGATTTTTTCTTTATCTCTTCCATGGCATTAAGCTTGTCTTCGGGCAGAAGTCCCCATTTGCAATCGTCAAGACCCGCTTCGGCACAGACCTGCTTTGCTTTTGATGCCGTATCACCCGTAAGAATTATCAGAGCCTTTGCACCGAGCTTTTTCAGCTTTTCCGTCATTGTCTTTGCCTCGGGTCTGACCTCATTCACAATGTCAATGCTTCCTACCGCTTCGCCGTTAAGAGCAACATAAACGGGAGCTTCGTCAAGAGCGCTTACATCCACATTACGGCTTTTCATAAGATTCATTCCGCCGCAGATTATTCTGCCCTCGGTCACTGAAATTGCCGTTCCGCCGCCGGGTATCTCTTCAAAATTCGCCGTTCCGGTCATATCAATGCTTTCGCAGGCCGAAGAAATCGCCTTTGCAAGCGGATGTGAGGAATAATACTCACATTTTGCCGCAAGCGAAAGAACATAATCGGCATCATATCCGTCAGCAGGTGAAATTTCTCCGATTACGGGTTCGGAGCTTGTGAGCGTTCCCGTTTTGTCAAAAACAAAGGTATCCGCTTTTGCAAGAGCTTCAATATATTTCGAGCCTTTTATTATAATTCCGTTTTTTGCGCATGAGCCCATTGAGGAAAGAAACGCAAGAGGTGTGCTGAGTATCACGGAGCAGGGGCATGAAGCCACAAGCACGGCAAGGCCTCTGTGAATCCATTCGTGCCACCTGCCGCTTGCAAGTGCCGGTATTATTGCCACGATTACGGCAGCAGCCACCACGGCAGGAGTATAAACAGCCGAAAATTTTGAGATGAAGCTTTGCGCTTTTCCTTTCTTTTCGGCAGCTTCCTCCACCATGGCGATAATCCGTGCCGCACCGGATTCGGCTTTTTCGGCAGTTGCTTCATAAAAAACGGTTGTATTGCCGTTGACGGTTCCGCTTATCAGCTTGCTTCCGACGGTAATTTCAACGGGAAGACTTTCACCGGTAACCGCCGAGGTGTCAACGGTACCATCTCCCGAGGTAACAACACCGTCAACGGGAATGATTTCGTGAGGCAAAACGGCAAGCTTCATGCCGACCTTTATATCATCGGCATCAATCTGTTCAAAGCCGCCCTCGTCGCGCACAAGATGCCCTGTATCGCTCATTATCGAAAAAAGGGATTCTATCGAACGGCGGCTTTTGCTCTCGGCATATTCTTCCGAATACTCTCCGATACGGAAGAAAAGGCTGACGGCGGCAGCTTCAAGAAATTCCCCGATAAGTATTGCCGAAACAACGGCAATTACAAGCAGGGAATTTTCGCCGAAACGGTGTTCGACAATCTCTTCCTTTGCCGAGGCAAAAATCGGCCAGACGCAGAACGCGGCGGAGAAAAACCTCAGCACATCCTTGGGAAAATCCGCAAGCCCGGGTATCGGCACAAAAGAAACCGCAAGCAGAACAGCGCCGATAATAAGCGTTATCAATTCTCTTTTTTCGGCTTTTTCATTATGATGTCCGTGAACGCTGCAGCCTTCACATTGATCATGACCGCTCATTTTTCCGCCCCCGATCTTTTGTGTAATATATGCTCAAGCCCTGCTTCAAGTATCTCCCGTACATGGTCATCATCAAGGGCATAATAAACGGTTTTACCCTCTCTGCGCGGTCTGACAAGCCCGGACGAGCGCAGAATGCGCAGCTGATGAGAAACGGCACTCTGGCCCATATTCAGATGCTCTGCAAGGTGGAGCACACACATTTCGCCTGCCGTAAGGGCGGTGAGAATGCGTATTCTCGTTGAGTCTCCGAAAACCTTGAAAAGCTCGGACAAATCGTAAAGCACTTCAATATCGGGCTCCTCCGCCTGATTTATGGCATCGCAAATATGACCCTTTTTAACTGTATTTTCCAAATCAAAGCACCTTGCTTTCAAAACAATAATTATATTTTTGTTATCTGCAATATATGAACAACTGTTCATATATTCAAGTGTAGTATATCACAAAAGCGTATATTTGTCAACTCGCCCCGGATTTTCTGTTGCCATAAAAGGATTTTGGTAGTATAATTCCGGAATAACAGAATTTATGCTCAGTTACAGCATTGAGTTCCACGGGAGTTGAATATATGGATAATCTCAGAAACCGTGAGCTGTTTGAAAAGATGCCCGTGCCGAAAGCCGTTGCCACCATGGCTCTGCCCACCGTCATGGGTCAGCTCATAATCCTCATTTATAATATGGCGGACACATTTTTCATCGGGCGCACCAACAATCCGTTCATGGTTGCGGGTGCTTCCCTGATACTCCCCGTTTTTAATATTTCCCTCTCCATTGCCTGCGTTGCGGGTGTCGGAGCGGGAGCCGTCATTTCACAGCTTCTCGGAGAACACCGTGAAGATGAAGCAAAAGCGGTCAGCCGTTTCGGGGTCTGGATTTCCGTGGCAATGGCTCTGTTTTTCTCGGCGGCGACCCTGATTTTTATGCGCCCTCTGGTAAACCTGCTCGGTGCCGGCAAGGACACCTTTGACTTTGCAAGAGCATACGCCCTTTGCGTAATTGTTGCCGGCGGATTACCCACAATAATGACGAATGTGCTCTCCAATCTTGTCAGGAGCATAGGCGAATCAAGAAAAGCAGGCTTCGGCGTTACTCTCGGCGGCGTAATCAACATCGCTCTTGACCCTCTTTTTATGTTCGTACTGCTGCCCGAAGGAAAAGAAATCATCGGTGCCGGTATTGCGACCTGCCTTTCAAACTGCATTTCCTGCATTTATTTTATCACGGTCATACATCGTCTCGGCAAAAATTCGGTTCTGAGCCTCGGTCTTCCCCGCACTATGCCGGGGAAGAAAAGCATTTCAAAAATTTTTGCCATCGGTGTACCGAGTGCCGTTGCAACTCTTCTTTTTGATGTCGATTACATTGTCATTGACAAGCTTATGTCGGCTTACGGCGACATTGCTCTTGCCGCCGTCGGCATAGTTCTCAAAGCCGAGCGCCTGCCTCTGAATGTGGGTGTCGGAATATGTCAGGGAATGGTTCCTGTTGTTGCCTATAACTATGCCTCAAAAAATCACCGCAGGATGAAAGAGGTTGCCAATTTCTCCCTTATCAGCGGCATTGTCTGCGCCGTGATAAGCATTACCCTTTATGAATTGTTTGCGCCGCATATTATGAGATTTTTCATCAAAGAAACCGGAACGGTAGCTCTCGGTACGACCTTCCTGCGCATACGCTGTCTTGCCACCGTATTTATGTTCATGAGCTTTTATCATGTCAATCTTTTCAACAGCTACGGCAGAGGAAAAGAAGCTTTGTTTCTCGGCGTAATGCGCTGGGCTGTTTTCAATATTCCGATGCTTTTTATAATGAATCATTTTGTCGGAATGTACGGCATTGTCTGGTCACAGCTCATTGCAGATATTTTCACTGTCATTCTTTCGTTTGCCGTTCACAAGCATTTTCTGAAAACAAATATCCGGAACGAAAAAGAATCGGAAAAGCCGCAGTTTGAATAAAATCTTGCAAAATTCATATTTTTGTGATAGAATAGCAAACCGTATTCCGAAATAATCAGGAAAAGGAGGATGAAAATGAAAGTAAAAAGAATAATTTCCGTCATTTTTGCAGCAGCTTTTGCTTTGATTTTTGCCGTAAGCTCCTCCGCCTCCTGGTATGACTGCGTAAGCGGCGGAAAATATAAAGAAATAACCGGAGACCCGTTTGTTGCCGACACCTTCTACGGCGTTGACGCTCTTTACAGCACAAAGAGTAAAGTTTACCAGTGCAACGAGCTTGTAAACAGATTTTATAAACAGGCATACGGCATGGATATTTTTGCCGGAGGTCAGTTCGGCGTTCTCTCCTACTCCGACAATTACACATTCGTAAAGCTCACAAAAAACGATACGCCCAAAACAGGCGATATTATTTATGCCTCCGCCGAAAACAGAAACGGTTCCGGCGTGCATTGGGCTCTTGTGAAATCTTACAGCTCCGGCGTTATCACCATGTTTGAACAGAATGTTGTCTGGAGCGGAAAAGCAGGCATTGACAGAAAACTGAAATGGCCGCCCGGAGAAAACGATTATGTTATTTATACTCCCGTCGGTAAAAACGGTCATTCCGACCCGGTGCTGAAGCAGGCAAACATTGACTACGAAACCACCGCCGCCACAAACTTCACCTATCCCAAAGAAGTGCTGGCAACGGCAAACGGCAGCACAACAACAGCCCCGTCAACAACAAAACCGACAACCGAAAAAACCACAGCGACCACGACCGTCAAACCGACTGCGACAACGAAGCCCTCAACCACCGCAAAGCCGACCACAACCGTTCCCGAAACTACGGCTCCCGCAAAAACAGAAGCCGCTTCCGAAAAGACCGAGGTTACTTCTTCCGCAAAAGCATCATCAGCTACCCCGACAGCTTCAACCACTGCCGTTAAAACAACAAAAAAAGTCACGGCAACTGCCGTAACCTCAAAAGCACTCACCTCTTCAACCACCGCTCCGTCCTCATTTTCCGAAGCTTCAACCGAAATTTCAACAGAAGCTTTCTCTACCGTAATTCAGACAAGAGTTTATGAGGAAAGCGAAGAGTATATTACTTCTGCTGAATCTGCGGAAGAAGAAAACGCAATAAGCAAGCCGAAAACAGTATTGATTGCCGCTGTTGCGGTCACCGCCTGCCTTGTCTGCGGTGCAGCAGCAACACTGATAAAGAAGAAATCCAAATAAACAAACGAAAAGAATCAAATAAAGAGAGATGATTTTACGGAGCATTTCCGAAAATCATCTCTCTGTTTTTTTACTGTATTTTGACCTTACTGTTCCAGTAAGCTTGTTGCTGCGGCAAGCTGATTATCCTCAGCCTGCGAAAGCAGAAGCACGGTTGAATCATCCGAGCTGAGAGTTACTTCCATAGTCGGCGCAACACCGATGCCGTCATAAACGGCCTGCTCACCGCCCTTGGGAATTACAAGAGCAACCGTAAGAAGAATGGCGCTTCCGTCATCAAGAGTGAAAACCTCCTGCATGGTGCCGACACCGGCTGTTCTTGTTCCGACAAGCTGTGCCTGCTTCATATCTCTCATATCACAGGCAAAAAGCTCTGCGGGGCCGGAAGTTCTGCTGTTGATAAGAACGGAGAAATTCATCACAAAGCTGCTGCTTTCCGCTGTGAATGTGGTTTCCTTGCCGTTTTTATCTCTCGTGGTCGCAATGTAGCCCGTACTGCCGGGAACAATTACATCAATGGCATCCGCCGCATACTTTACTGTGCCTTCGGAAGTGTTTCTCAGGTCAATCACAATACCCTCCGCGCCCTTATCCTTAAGGCTTTCAAGCATTGTTTTAAGCTCATCGGCTGTATTCTTATAAAATCTGCTGATTCTGATATAACCGACTGTACCTTCAATTCTTCCGGTTACGGAAGGAATACGGTAGCCGAGCATTACATCTGCGGTTTTTGTTTCATTGTCGCGGCTGTACTCAACAGACACGGTTTTCAGCTTTGTGCCGTAAAGGTCGGCACTGAGCTTCTGAAAATCGGAACGGGTAACGGTATTATTATTGATTGCGGTAATAACATCGCCCGCCCTGATGCCTTCACCGTATGCCGGTGAATCCTCGTAAACATAAGTTACGACAAAATCATCTGCGGTGTAATCGTATGCCGCCTCAATGCCGCAGCCGGTAATTCCGCTTTCCGTCTTTTCGGTGTACTCGGCATACTCGGAAGCGGTCATATAATAGCTGTTGCCGTCGCTGAGTCCGTTTACATAGCCCTCGGCAAGAGCTGCACTGAGATTGTTGTTATATTCATCCATGTCGCCGTAGAAATAGTTTGAAATAATGCGGTTTATTTCCTCGGCATTTTCGTATGTATGGGATCTTTGCGAGATATTGCTGATTATTCCGTTATATATCTGCTTTGAAAACACCATGGTTACGGCAAAGGTTGCCGCAATTGCCGTAATGACAAGGGAAAGGCAAAGTCCCACAGATATTTTTTTATTCAAGGCATACCCTCCCCGGATTACATTTTAACCATAAGGATTGCTTACATAGTTAAGAGGCTGAACTCTGCTGACGGAGCCGTCGGAATTCTTTACTCTTACTTCAAAATGAAGGTGAGGACCGGTTACATTTCCGGTGGCACCGATAATACCTATCTGCTGACCCTTCTGAACTATCTGGCCCTTGCTTACCTGAATGTTGTCGGAGTGAGCGTAAAGGGTCTGAGTGCCGTCACCGTGGTCAATAACGCAGTAGTTGCCGAAGCCGTAATTATAGTTGCCGTCATTGACCGCAAGAATGACCTCGCCGCCCTGTGCGGCATTGAAGGGCCTGCCTCTTGTGTTTCCGCCTGTGGCAACGATATCAATGCCCCAATGTGCTCCGCCGCTGGGATAGGTCGGGTAACCTGCACTGAGATAACTGTTGAATTTCACGGGCCATGCCATTTTGCCGTCATTATTATATGCGGCATCGGGAGTGTCACCCACGGAGGAACCGTGAATACGGATATATTCGTCAATCTGAGCCGAAATTATTTCTTTATCCTTTTCGGCACGGCTGATTGCAGCTTTATACTCTGCACTGTCTTTATCAAGGTCTTTCAGTATGCTCTGAACCTCCTGCTGTTTGGAGGTAACCTGCTTTTTCTTTGAGTTTTCGGAGCTCTTGGAATTTTTAAGGTCATCCTGCTTAACGCTGAGGTCCGCTTTCTGCTGCTCAAGCTCTTCGCTCTTTTTCTGAAGGTCGGCTTTCTTTTCGTCAAGCTCTTTCTTAAGGCCCTCAAGCTCTTTGATTTTTTCCGTAAGGTCATTTATCATATTTGCATCGTTTTCGGAAACTCTTGACATAAGCTCCTTACGGGTGAAATATGATGAAAAATCGGTAGAACTGAATATCACCTCGAGAGTTGAGGATTCACCTGCCATATAGTTTTCACGGATCCTGCCCATAAGCAGTCTGCGTGTTTCCTGCATAACGGCATCGGTTTCAGCCGACTCTTTTTCGATCTCGGCAATGTTTTCGTTTATTTCATCTATATCATTGCTGATGCTCTTTATGTTTGCTTCAATGGAACTGATATTGCCGCTGAGCTTGTTTATCTTTGTGTTGAGCAAATCTATCTGCTCATTGATACTGCTGATTTCGCTGTTGAGAACGGAAAGTCTTGATTTGTTGTCCTTGATGTCACTTTGAACGCCGCTGAGCTTTTCTTTGTTCTGAGCTATCTGTTTATCAAGCTGATCTATCTGATTCTGAAGGTCCTCAAGCTCCTCGTCAACCGAAGATGCAACGGGGGCACAGAAAAGAAGAGAAGTCATGACACAGCTCAAAGCCATAATAACCGCAAGCATTCTGATGACAATATACTTTTTAGTCTTCAAGCTCAACAAACTTCCTTTCTTTAAGATATTTTCTGATAGATGATGCGGAGCCGAACACACCGGTAAAGATACCGATGGCAACAAATATGATTGCAAGGAAAAGTGCATAGTCACGGAAATCGACGGTCACGACATCACCGAATACGGTAAAGACATAAGCAAGCTTGTCAACAGCCAGCTCATAAAGGCCCCAGACCGCACCGGTGGCGAGAACGCCTGCAATGATGCCGATGATTATACCCTCAACCATGAACGGCCAGCGGATAAATGACCTTGTGGCACCAACGCTCTTCATAATGTTTATCTCAAGTCGTCTTGAGAACATTGTCACCTTTATCGTATTTGAAATGATGAACAGGGAAACAAGAAGAAGCAATGCGATTATACCTAAGCTTATGTACTGAACCGCATTTTTAAGTGCCGCCATCTGACGGGCGAGAGCACTGTTTTCGTGAACACGGAGCACATTGTCAAGAAGCTTTATCTGACTGACAACATCTTCGAAATGGCTCATATCGCCGACGGTTACTTTATAAGCATCGGGAAGAGGATTTTCTTCATTGCTCTTAAGGTATTCTCTCAGGCTTTCGTCAAGCTCGGAGAGTATCTTTTCATAAGCGGGGCCCTTTTCGACGGGCTCAATGGTTTCAACATAATCAAGAGAGTCAAGCTCCGCACCCATACGGGCGTAATCGTAACCGGAAATTTCAAGGTCTGTATAAACCATGATTACATTTTCGGATTCAATATCGGAAATGAATGACTCAATGTTGACAAGAAGCATAAAGGCTATGCCCACAAGCAGCAGGCAGCTGAAAAGAACGGTTATTGAGGCCGCAGTCATAAGCTTGTTTACCTTCAGATTGCGGAAGCCCTCTTTGGTAAGATATCTGAGTTTAGTCATCATTCTCACCTCCGTTTATTTCTTCCTTAAGTGCTATATCGTCGGGCTCGGGAAGATTGAATTCGGGAGCTTCGGCGCTGTCGATTTCAAAATCCTCGTCGGAGATAAGCTCTGCGCTTATTTCCTCTGCGATTTCTTCGGCAGGTGCTTCATCCGGCTCCGGAAGATTGAATTCCGGGGCTGCCGTTTCTTCTATTTCATCAAAATCGACATCTGCTTCAACGGGCTCTGCTTCGCTGACGGGAATATCCTGAGTCTCCTGAGCAGGCATATCTTCGGAGGAAGAGAAAACATCTTCCATGGGAACAAGGTCATCCTCAGATATTTTGTCCGAAGGAGAATATACGGAATAATCCTCTGCCGATTTGGCACGCAGTTCCTCCGCCATTTCGCTGGCGGGGTTAATGTGAGCCGTTGCGGCATCGTGGTCAAGCAGATTACCGTCGGAAATAACGGTGCCCTTATCAAGAATAATGACACGCTTGTCAAAGCATCTGACAAGGCTGTGCTCGTGAGTAACCATAATGACAGTGGTACCGGCTTCGTTAAGACGCATAAGCAGGTCAACTATTTCGTAGCTCATCTGAGGGTCAACATTTCCGGTGGGCTCGTCGGCAATGATGATTTCCGCATCATTGGCAAGGGCTCTGGCAAGGGCGACTCTCTGCTGCTCGCCGCCGGAAAGCTCACGGGGATAATTCCTTGATTTTTCACTCAGACCCATAAGGCTGAGGAGGAACGGAACTCTGCGGCGTATTTTCTTTTCTTTTGTGCCGATAACACGCATGGCAAATGCCACATTGTCAAAGACGGTCATTGTGGGAATAAGTCTGAAATCCTGAAAAACTATGCCCAGCTTCCTGCGGAATTTGGGTATGTTTCTCTTCTTCATCTTATTAAGGTCAACGCCGTCAACGGTAATGGTTCCGGATGAAGGAACCTCTTCTCTCATCATAAGCTTGAGAAAAGTACTCTTTCCGGCGCCGGAGGAACCGACAACAAACACGAATTCACCCTTTTCGATGGAAATATTCACATCGTTGAGAGCCGTGGTTTTGTTATCGTATTTCTTGGTGACGTTTTTAAATTCTATCACAGTATCATTCCTTTTTTAGGTAGGTGTCTTTAAGGGACACGGATCAATACTTAACGGGCTTTGCGTCAAGATACTTTTTAACCATAAGTGCCACTTTGAAAACAATGGCATCATCAAACTCTCTCAGGTCAAGGCCGGTAAGCTTTTTGATTTTTTCAAGTCTGTAAACAAGAGTGTTTCTGTGAACGAAAAGCTTACGTGAGGTCTCACTTACGTTAAGATTGTTTTCAAAGAAGCGCTGAATTGTGAAAAGCGTTTCCTGGTCCAGTGAATCGATTGAACCCATTTTGAATACTTCGTGAAGGAACATTTCACAAAGTGTGGTGGGAAGCTGATAGATAAGTCTCGCAATACCGAGGCTGTCATAGCTGACGATCGTTTTTTCTGTGTCGAATACCTTGCCGACTTCAAGAGATACCTGAGCCTCTTTGAATGACTTGGCAAGGTCTCTGATGCCTACAACGGGAGTGCCTATGCCGATAATTGCGTGGGTGTAAAGCTCTGTGTTGAGAGAGTCTGCGATTGAACGGGCAAGCTTCTCAATATCCTTGGGAGCAATGCCTGTTTTGATATCCTTAACAAGAGCGATATCTGTTTCGCTGATGTTGATTACGAAATCCTTTGTCTTGTCGGGGAAAAGATTCTGTATAACGTCAAATGTAGAAGCGTCTGTCTGGTCGGGAACACGGATAAGAAGAACAACGCGTGACGTTTCGCTGTTGAAGCGAAGCTCGCGTGCTTTGAGATAAATATCGCCGGGGAGGATGTTGTCAAGTATTACGTTCTTAATGAATATGCTTCTGTCGTATTTTTCATCAAAATACTGCTTGAGATTGCCGAAAGTAACTGCGCTGAGGTCTGCAAACTTTTTCGCCTGCTCATCTTCACCGTCAACAAAAACGGCATATTCGGGATGAACCTGATTGCCGAAGGTCTTGTAGGTAAAGCCTTCAAAAATTACGCTGTCGCTTTCCTGAAATACTTTTGCAGCTGCCGCGGCGTCAACTTCGCCGATTCTTCCCAGCTCGCTGCAGGATATAACGGTACCTGTTTCGTCTATAATACCTATTGCTCTGTCAATTGCTCCGCGCATCTGATGAACTACGCCCTGAAAAAGTCTGTTTGACATAATAATCGCTCCTTAATA
>JAZUJJ010000106.1:0-2219 GCA_045642725.1 Acutalibacteraceae bacterium | reverse complement strand
GGTTCTGCTCATACCGATTCTCTTGTTGACAACGTCAAACATGAAGGGATTGGGTGTGCCGAATTTATTATCAAGGATTTCCTTGGTGTTGAAATAATAAACTCTCTGATCTTTTCCGGGGTCACCGCCGAAGGTGAATCTCTTACCGACAGCCTTGAAGGTCTCCTTAATGGAATCCTTGAGGTTTCCGGTGAAAATGCTGGGCTCGGTTGAAGTGTCATAAACAAATTCGCCGGGCTCTGCGCAAAGCTCAACGACCTTGCCCTGATCGACGATTATCATGCACTGGCCGTCGGCAACGGCAATAACGGAGCCGTTGGAAATAATGTTGTCATTTCCCTTTGTGTTTGAGGAACGGCCGCTGATTCTCTTCTGACCCTTGATAACAAGAACATCTGCTGAAATTGAATCACAATAGAAAAATTCCTTCCACTGATCGGCAAGAACTCCGCCGAGGGCACCTGCGCCCGCTTTAATAAGACCCATAGTAAAAACTCCTTTCGGTTTTGAATACGATTTTTAATTTGCCTTTATAGGACTATGTTATTATATCATACTGTTATACAAAGTTTCAATGGTATTCAACGCTGTTCTTTTTTACAAAAAGACAGACTTTTCATTATATGATTTGCACAAAAAATATTCTTTTATTGAAATGGACGGCGCAATATGGTAAAATAAACTGAAATTTTATTGCAGGGAGAGATCTTATGGCTTCAGAAGCAACAGCAGCGGCAGTCACGGAAGAACAGCAGCCGACCGCAGCCGCCAGAAAAGACAGACGCTATGTCGGCACAAAAGAAACCGTTGCCTACATTCTTTACGATATAGCCCAGTCCTTCAATATCAGTAAATACAACGATATTTTCGTCACCGATATTATCAAAATCGGTCTTAAATTCCAGACGGTCGTTACTTTCATAGTCGGTATTTGGGATATTGTCAATGATATTTTCCTTGCCGCCATTGTTGACCGTACCCGTACCCGTTGGGGTAAATTCAAGCCCTGGCTTATCGTTTACGCCATTCCCGGCGTTTTCCTCAGCCTTTTCTTCTGGGCAATGCCCATCTTCTTCAGTGAAAGAGGAATGTATGATGTTACAAAGCTGGCATTCTATCTGATACTTCAGATGATAACCAACCTCGCCTCATCTCTTGCAGCCATTGCAAGAACAGGTATGCTTGCAACCATCACTCCCAACATCATTGACAGAACAAGACTTATTACCGAGGCAAACCTCCTCTCCGGTTTTGTTGAGAAGGCTCCCGAAATCATCATGGGTCTGCTTATAGACCTTGTAAGCCACGGCACATTCAAGATTCAGATGAAGTCCCTTTATGTTTCCGCAGGTATGTTCACAAGCATCGTCAGCGGTATTCTTGCCCTTTACTTTGCCTTTGTTGCAAAAGAAAGAGTTACTCAGACCGTTGATAAGCCCAGTATCATCAGCGGCATAAAGTCGATTTTCACCAACAAGCCCCTGCTTCTCATCACTCTTTCCGAGTTCCTCGGTGCTTTCAGCATCAACAGCGGTACAAACTATTACTACATCAACGTTCTCGGTCTTGCCACCATGTCAACCATCGTCGGCATCCCCGGCGCTGTTGTATCCCCCATAAGCTATTCCTATGTTCCCTGGGCCCGTTCCAAATTCTCAACAAAGACTCTTTGGATTGCCGGCTCACATATCAGCGATGTTCTCCTGCTCGGCGTATTTGCCGTCGGCTCAATCAACAAGAATTACAAGAAGCTCAGTGCAATGATTCCCGCATTCATGCTCAGAGAAACGATCTGGATGTTCTTCTGGGGTATCAGATCCGTTATTCCCGAAGAAATGCGTAACGAAGCCATCGACTACGGCGAGTGGAAGACAGGCTACAGAAACGAAGGCATGACAGGCGTTGCCAAGGACCTTGCCAAGAAGCTTGTTAATACCCTCGGCTCAACGGTAAAGGCTTTCATCCTTTCAAAGATCGGTTACAATCAAGGCGCCGGATTCGGCGGTCAGAGCGAAGCAACAGAATATTCACTGTTCTGGATGTGCACTCTGCTTCCCGTTATCACCAGCATATTCAGCATCATTCCCAAGCTCTTCTATGACCTTAACGGTGAAAAGAAAGACAAGATGTATGCAGAGCTCTTTGAAAGACGCGCAGCCATCGCAAAGCAGATCAACGAAATGGACAGTACCGGAGCTCCCGCAGAAGAAAATGCATAA
>JAZUJJ010000105.1:0-94393 GCA_045642725.1 Acutalibacteraceae bacterium | reverse complement strand
CTCCGTTTTATGGATTTGGATATAAAACTACACATAATCGGATGTATTATATCACTTCGCTTTATAAAATAAAAGAGTTATTTTGCGAAATTCAGCATATTTAATGAATTTTCTATAAACAAATAAGAAAAGGGCACCCTTCCGGGCACCCTGACATCGACTTATAACTCAAAACCGAGCACTAAAAGCTTTCACTCAAAGAATTCCGCTTTCGATAAATATATTTGCAATGCCGAAATAGATAAGCAAAGTAATGGCATCGACAATGGTGGTAATCATAGGGCCTGCCATAAGCGCCGGGTCAAGATGTATCATCTTGGCGAGTATGGGCAGAGTACAGCCGATGGTCTTTGCGATTATAACCGCGCATACCATGGCAAGGCAGACAACAAAGAAAACGGGCGTAGCCGTTTCACTGTGAGTGACAAATCTGATAAGATACATTCTGCCGAAATTCACCACAGCAAGTATCAGGCCGCACAGCACCGCAACTCTGATTTCCTTCCACAAAACCTTAAGGTAATCCTTCGGCTTTATGTTTCCGAGGGCAAGTCCGCGGATAATAAGGGTCGAAACCTGGTTGCCCGCGTTTCCGCCGGTATCCATAAGCATGGGTATGCAGGCCGTAAGGCCCGCAATAAGAGCAAGCTTATTTTCAAAGCTTTCGATTATCTGACCCGTAAAGGTGGCGGAAATCATCAATATAAGAAGCCATACTATTCTGTTTTTTGTCAGCTTGAAAACTCCGGTTTTGAGGTAATCATCCTCAGAGGGGAGCAGCAAAGCCATCTTTTCAAAGTCTTCGGTGTTCTCTTCCTGAATAACATCGACAACGTCGTCGATGGTGATAATGCCGACAAGCCTTTGCTCGTTATCGACAACGGGAACGGAAAGAAGGTCATATTTGCGCACGATACCCGCAACCGTTTCCTGGTCGTCATGGGTATTTACGCTGATAACCATTTCATCATCAAGCATGATTTCTTCAAGGCGTGCATCCGACCTTGAAACAATGAGCTTTCTCAAGGGAAGCAGGCCGACAAGCTTTCTGTGCTCGTCGATGCAATAACAGGTTTCGATCGACTCCTTGTCCTGTGCCGTTCTTCTCAGCTCACTGATTGCTTCATCAACCGTTGACTGAGCATGGAATGCCGCCATTTCCACCGTCATGATGCTTCCGGCGGAATCCTCGGGATAACGCAGGAATTTGTTTATGGTTTCTCTTGTTTCCTTACTTGTCTGGGCAAGAACTCTTGTAACGACATTGGCGGGAACCTCTTCAAGAAAGTCAACGGCATCGTCGATGAACATTTCTTCAAAAAGGTTATGAATTTCCACATTTGTAATGGAATTTATGACCGTTTCCTGAGTGTCCGGGTCAAGATAAGAAAATACATCCGCCGAGGAATCCTTCGGCAAAAGGCGGAAAATCTTCACCTGATTTTCAGAGTCCGCCTCGGATATGGCCTGAGCTATATCAACGATATTCATTTCTCTGAGAATATCCTTGATTGTGGAAAACTTGTTTTCCGAAAGCATTTTGGTAATGATGTTGAGTAAAGCGTCATTTTCCAAAAAAATACACCCTTTCCGCAAAAGCGTAAGGGTGATGAAATCCGAACAATATCAACTAAACCGTTGGGAAATCACAGATCCCGAACAGCCCGTACACTTTTGTCAGTATTAATTTCTGTTTGACATAATCGACCGTGACTACTGTCGCTGCTCAAGGATCTCACCTCACAAGTTCAGTAATTTTAATATGAAAACAACGGTTTATTTTGCCGCCGCTTTTCTCTTTTTCATCTTGGTTTTATAACCGAGAAGTGCTTTTATGCTGGATTCGGGAATCTCAACATCACCGACACAGAGTGCCTGCTTTGAATACATACCCTTGAACTCCGTACCGCCGATGGTAAGAAGGTCATTTGCCTTTGCAATAGCAAGCAGCTTTTTTCTGTCCTCTTCGCTGTTGTCGGGGTGCCAGACCTCAACGCCGTCAAGACCCAAAGGAATAAGCTCTTCAAGAAGCTCAAAGCTGTTTCTTGTGCCGGGGTGAGCCAGAACGGCAATGCCACCCGCCTCGTGGATAGCTTCGATTATTTCGGCAGGCTCGGGATAATTTGCCGTAACAAGCACATTTCCCGCACTGTCGGCGGAGAAAAGCTCATCATAAAGCTCGCCGTATATTTTATCGGTCAGACCGCACTCTGCAAGAGCGTGCATGATATGCTGCTCAAAAACTGCAGTTGAACCGGTAGCACACTTGGTAACAAGCTCGGGAGAAATGGGATATTTGCGTGCGACCTTGAGGGTCATCATCTGGCTTGCTCTCTTACGCAGGGCAATGTTTCTGTGGCAAAGGCCTTCAAGTCTGTCGGGGCTGTCCGCAAGGTAGCAGATAATTTCCGCATAAGCATTTCTTTTTGAATCATAAGATGAAAGCTCAACACCCGGTATTACATTTATACCCTTTCTCTCACCTATGATTTTACCTCTGACAGTTCCCGCAAGACAATCTCTGTCAGTAATCGCAATGGTATCAAGACCCTTTTTCTGTGCAAGAACAATAAGGTCATCAATGCCCATTGAGCTGTCGGAAAGCTTTGTGTGACAATGTAAATCTCCTACCATAAAAAATAAACCTCTTTCAATTTATCGCGAAAAAACGCATATACCCTCAATATACGCTATGATTATACTATCTGTTTTCCGATTTTTCAAGTCTTTTAAGGAAAAATAAAAAATAAGCATTTAATTCTATGAAAATTCACAAATCTGTGATATTATAATTCCCGGGTGATAATAATTGAAGACGGCAATAGGACTCAGCGGCGGCGTTGACAGTGCCGCGGCGGCATATCTTCTTAAAAAATCCGGCCACGATGTGCTCGGTATAATAATGCGCCTGAAGCCCGGTGACGGTGCCGACGGTGATATTGCGGACGCAAAAGCCGTTGCCGATGCTCTCGGCATTGAGCTTGCCGTTATTGATGCGAGGGACAGCTTCCGCTCAAAAATCATAGACGGTTTTGTTTCGGAATATGTTTCGGGCAGAACTCCCAACCCCTGTGTTGAATGCAACAAGAATTTCAAATTCGGAGAAATGCTCGATTATGCACTCTCCCGCGGCTGTGACAGCCTTGCCACCGGACACTATGCGGATATTGAAGAAAAAGACGGCCGCTTTCTTCTGAAAAAAGCGGATTCTCCCAAAGACCAGTCATATTTTCTCTGGAAGCTCAGTCAGAACCAGCTTTCAAAAATAATTCTTCCGCTCAAAGGCTTTGAAAAAGAGGATACAAGGCGTATTGCCGCCGAAGCGGGCATATCGGTCGCTTCAAAAAAAGACAGCCTCGAAATCTGTTTCGTTCCCGATGATGATTACATCGCTTATCTTGCTTCTCTCGGCGTTTCCTCCCCTGCCGGAAACATTATCGGCACCGACGGAAAAGCCCTCGGCAGGCATAACGGAATCATAAATTACACCGTGGGTCAGCGCAAGGGCCTCGGCGCCTACGGCAAACCCATGTTCGTCACAAAAATCAACGCCGCCGACAATACCGTTACAATCGGTGAAAACGGTACACAATACAGCCGCGGTCTTAAGGCGGATCAGCCGAATTACATTGCATTTGACAGACCCGATGCGCCTTTCCGCGGAGAAATCAAAATCAGATTCCGCGCAAAGCCCGTTCCCTGCACGGTAATCCCCGACGAAAACGGATTTACCGTTGAGTTTGATGAGCCGCAGCGCTCCGTTACCCCCGGTCAGAGTGCCGTTATTTATGACGGAGATACGGTTATCGGCGGCGGCAGAATCATTTCACAACTTGACTGAAAAAGAGGTGAAGCCATTGGCAGCAACCGAAAAAAAGCAGCCGGAGTTCAGACAGGTCACCGTTATGCTGCTCATAACTGCTTTTCAGCTCACCTGCGCAGCCTGCATACTGAGCAGATTTGAAGAGCTGAATATGAATATGCTTTATATTTTCCTCGGCTATATCGCCGCTGAGTGGATATATATGACCCTCAATGTTCTTGTAACCGGCAACGATTACTTTGAGCTTGAAGCCATTGCGTTTTTTCTGTCGGGCATAGGGCTTACGGTCTGCGCCTCATTCAGCGAGAGCTTTGCCATCAAGCAGCTCATTGCCATCGGCCTCGGGCTTGTCACCTATATGGCAACCACCTTACTTATAAAGGATGTACGGGTCGCCTGCTTTCTGCGTTATCCGGCGGCGATCTGCTCCGTATTGCTTCTGATAGTAAATCTTTTACTTGCAAAAACCACCAACGGCGCTCTCAACTGGCTTGATTTCGGTGCTTTTTCAATTCAGCCCTCCGAGCTTGTGAAGGTCGCTTTCATCCTTGTCGGCTCCGTTTCTCTTGACAAGCTTCTTTCAAACGCCAGTCTTACAAAATATATTATTTTCTGCCTTACCTGTGTCGGTATGCTTTTCCTTATGAGAGACTTCGGTACGGCTCTGATTTTCTTTTTTACCTTTATTCTTATTGCTTATATGCGCTCCGGCGATGTCAGAACCATTGTTCTTATCTGTACAGCCGCTCTCATGGGCGCGGTGCTTATCATTTATTTCAAGCCCTATGTTGCCAACAGATTTGCCGCCTACCGTCATGTCTGGGAAAATATTGACACAACGGGTTATCAGCAGACAAGAGTGCTGATGTATTCCTCCGGCGGAGGACTTTTCGGTCTGGGTATCGGGGAAGGAAAACTGAGAAATGTTTTTGCCGCCTCCACCGACCTTGTTTTCGGCGTTATATGCGAAGAAATGGGCATACTCATCGGCATGGCGGTGCTTCTCGCCTTTGCCTGCATTGCGGTTTTTGCCGTTCGTGCCGCCAAGGGCTCGGCATCCTCATTTTATGCCATTGCCGCCGTTTCCGCTTCCGGTATGCTTCTTTTCCAGCTTGCTCTTAATGTTTTCGGTGTCACGGACCTTCTTCCCCTTACGGGCGTTACCCTCCCCTTCGTCAGCAGAGGCGGTTCAAGCATGATTTGCTCATGGGGCCTGCTCGCCTATATCCGTGCCGCAGGTGCGCCCTTCAAGCTTCCGCCCCCTGACATTGCCGTTGCCAAAAAGCGACAGAAAGGCAGGGCGGCATAATGAAAAAAACAGTCAGCAGAGCCGCCGTGCTCTATTTTCTCATTGCCGCATTTCTCGGCGGAGTAATAACCCTCGGCGTTCAGTTTTACCTTCATGGCCCCACCTGGGCAACAAACAAAGCCAACAGACATATTTATTCCAACGGAACGGTTGTAAATGCGGGTACGATTTATGACATCAACGGCACTGCTCTTGCCGAAAGCAAAAACAACAAAAGAATATTCATAAACAAGTCCTCCGTGAGGAAATCCGTGCTCCATGTTGTCGGTGACACTTCGGGTGTCATCTCCACGGGAACACACAATCTTTACCGCGATGTTCTTTCCGGCTACAACAGAATAGACGGAATTTATAATCTGAAAAAAAGCGGCAGCGGAGCAGATATTACGCTGAATATCGACTCCGAAGCAAACCGCATTGCCTATGAAGCCTTCGGGAGCTATAACGGCACCGTTCTTGTCTGTAATTACAAAACGGGTCAGCTTCTATGCAGCGTTTCAAAGCCCGCATACGATGTGAATGATGTTCCCTCCGACCTTCGTACAAACAAAAAATATGAGGGCGTATTTCTCGACAAGGCCGTTTCCGGTCTTTACACTCCGGGCTCAATAATGAAAATAATCACTGCCGCCTGCGCCATTGAAAATATACCCGACATTGATTCAAGAGAATTTGAATGTGACGGCGAATATAAGACAAAAGACGGCACCGTTATCTGTAACGGCGAGCACGGAAAAATCAATTTCCGTGAGGCCATGAATCAATCCTGCAACTGCGCCTTTGCGGAAATTTCCATTGAGCTCGGCGCTAAAAAGCTTCAGGACACGGCAGAAGCTCTCGGCTTCAACAAGCAGCTTTATGCAAAGGAAGTACCGCTGACAAAAAGCCGTTTTTCGCCCTCAAAAACAAGCAAAGCCGAATTGGGCTGGGCAGGCATCGGCCAATCCACAACATATATAAACCCAGCCCATTTTCTCGCAATAATCAATGCCATTGCCAACGGCGGAACGGGCTACGCCCCCGACAGAATACACCGCCTCGGTGCTCTCGGTGAGCTTATGGGAAGAATGCCCGATTCAATGGTCAGAATGGCACCGGAGACCGCAGCAAAGCTCAAAAAGATGCTGCGCTCCAATGTGGTTGACAAATACGGTGAAAAGAAATTCCCCGGCCTTGAAATGTGCGGCAAAACAGGCACGGCGGAAATTGACGGTCAGAAAAGCCACTCGGTTTTCGCAGGCTTTTCACAGAAAGATGATTTGCCGCTTTCTGTTATCTGCATTGCCGAAAATGCAGGCTGGGGCTCCGGCGTTGCCGCCGATGTTTCAAATAAAGTAATGCAGTATTTTCTTAAAAATTATTAAATACGACAACTCCTATTTTGTAAGTTCAACAAAAAAGCTGTTTTTGCCGTCATGACTCTGAGCCCATATTTTACCGTGGTGCTCTCTGACAATTTCTGATGCAATTGAAAGACCAAGTCCGTAGCTCCCGTCGGAGGTACGGGCTTTATTACTGCGATAAAATCTTTTGAATATATTTTCAAGTTCATCCTTATCCATTGCTTCCCCGGGGCTTGAAACCTCAAGTCTGCATTTGCTTTTTGAAATGCTTTTAAGTACAACAACGGTCATACTGCCTTTTTCGGAATACTTGCATGCATTGTCAAGAAAAATTTCAACAAGCTGTTTCAGATGTTCTCTGTTCCCCTGAATACATATATTTTCTTCAATTTCCGCTTCAACCGAACGCCCGTTTTCAAAAAACACGGGTTCAAAAAGCATAATGGCCTCGGAACAGATTTCATCAAAAGCCGTTTTCTCCGTTTTTTCTTTTATATAGCCGCTGTCAAACCGGGCAAGTTCCAGCATTTTTTTGATAAGTATCTGCATTTGCCCGGAAACAGAAAGAATATTTTCGGAAAATTGTTTTTTCTCCTGTGCATCATATTCCTCCGAATTAAGCAGCTCGGCATTTGTGGTTATTACCGTCAGCGGAGTTTTCAGCTCGTGTGATGCATCGGCAACAAATTCCTTTTGCCGCTTCCACGCCTTTTCAATAGGGCTTACTGACCACCGTGCAAGCAATATACTTATACAAAGAAAAATAATAAATGCCGCAAGGCCGACAAGCAGGCTCGTTCTGATAAGGCTGTTCAGTGCCGTATTCTCGGCGGAAATATCCGCAAAAACGGTCAGCTCTCCGAAAGGCGTCACCCGTTTACAGTATCTGAGCTCATATTCGCCGAGCTTTCCGAAGGGTTCACTGTTCTCGGTGCAGGCAAGAAGCTGACGCGCATAATCCATATTGAAATTTTCGTCTATACTTCCGGAAATCCCGGTTATTTCCCCAAGTTTATTTGTTTCTATGGAAAAGCAAGGCAGACGCACAGGTCTGTCTTTTTTTTCGGGAGCTCTCATCTGCCCGTGTTCGTCGGCGTAGCTCTGCATAATATTCATGCTCTGAGTCTCCAGCTCACGCTTTGTGGAAACATAAAGCACGGAAAAAACAACACCGAACATAAGGGTAACTATGGCCATGTTGATACAAATAAACTTTATACGCAGTTTTTTCAGCACTTATTCATCCACCTCCAGATGATAGCCTTGCCGTCTGATAGCTTCAATACGGATATTTGAGCCTATGCTGCGAAGTTTTTTCCTTAAAAAGCCCACATAAACCTCCACAAAATTTTCCGTTGCCTCTGAATCAAAACCCCAGATTTTAACAATCAGCATTTCTTTTGAAATATTCTTTTCCCCGGCGGCAAGCAAGGTTCGGAAAAGGTCAAATTCCTTGGTACTCAGCCGAATGTTTTTTTCTCCGCAGATAAGAGTGCAGGAAGAAATGTCAAGAATAGTATTTCCGTAAGTCATTTCATCAACCTGGCCGCCCTGACGCCTGAGCAGTGCGTTTATACAGGCAAGAAGCTCCCGGGAATCAAAAGGCTTGGTAAGATAATAATCCGCCCCTGCGTTAAGTCCTGTTATTCTGTCTTCAAGCTCCGATTTTGCCGTAAGCATAAGAATCGGAACAGATACCCTTTTGGCTCTCACCTGCCTTGCCACCTGATATCCGTCCATGCCCGGCATCATAACATCAAGCAGCAGCAAATCATATATACCGAGCAAAGCATACTCTGCGCCCGTTTCTCCGTCATAGACACATTCCACCTCAAAGCCTTTCTTTTCAAGAAGCTTTTTAAGTGACTGAGCGAGCATTTTCTCATCTTCAATTATAAGTATCTTCACCTTTTTCCCTCCCGGCAATACTGCTTATATATATTATAATACGGTTGTTTCCTTAAATAAAGCTTAAAATACGGTATTAAAAAACTGTTCACACTGTCTTTCAGCTTGATTTCAGCAAACCGGATTATAATTCACTCAATAAGATTTGAAAAGGAGGAAAAAATGGATTACCGCCACGAGATAAAGCACGAAATAAACCTGTGTGATTTGTTGATTCTCCGTCAGAGGCTGAGTGCCGTTGCAAAGCCCGACCCGCACTCTGTCAACGGAGCTTATCAAATCCGCAGCCTTTATTTTGATGATATTTACGACTCTGCTTTGAATGAAAAGCTTGACGGCGTAAATATGCGCGAAAAGTTTCGCATCAGGTACTATAATTCAGACACCTCATATATGGTGCTTGAAAAGAAATCCAAAATCAACGGGCTGTGCAGAAAAGAAGAAGAACGCATAACAGTTGACGAGGCTGAAAAAATCATCTCCGGCCGGACAAGCGAACTCATAACCGATTCAAGGCCTTTGCTGACGGAGCTTCATTCAAAAATGAAATCAAAGGGTCTGAGGCCGAAAACCATTGTCGATTATACAAGGCTTCCATTCGTTTACCCCGCCGGAAATGTAAGAGTCACAATTGATTTTGACATACGCACCG
This sequence comes from Acutalibacteraceae bacterium, assembly GCA_045642725.1. GTDB lineage: Bacteria > Bacillota > Clostridia > Oscillospirales > Acutalibacteraceae > CAG-177. The sequence goes on along the minus strand of JAZUJJ010000105.1, from coordinate 85,358 downwards.
GACTGCGCTCAACGGATTTTCTTGATGCCGAATGCGTAACCGTTCCCGTAACGCGGCAAATTGCCGTTCTTGAAATCAAGTGGGACGAATTTCTGCCCGACATCATCAGGGATGCTGTCAATATCGACGGACGTTTCCCCTGCGCTTTTTCCAAATATGCAAACTGCCGGATTTATGATTAGACTGAAAGGATAATAATTATGACTAACTTCAATGATATTTTCAAATCAAGCTTTCTCGAAAATGTAACAAGCGTAAGCCTGCTTGATATGGCTCTCGCTCTCGTGCTGGCTTTCGGTGTCGGGCTGTTCATTTTCTTCGTTTACAAAAAAACATATCAGGGCGTTATGTATTCATCAAGCTTTGGCGTTACTCTTATTGCCCTTACCATGATTACAACCGTGGTTATTCTCGCCGTTACCTCAAATGTGGTGCTTTCTCTCGGTATGGTGGGTGCCCTTTCCATTGTAAGATTCCGTACGGCAATAAAAGAACCTCTTGACATTGCTTTTCTTTTCTGGTCAATTGCCGTTGGCATCGTTCTTGCCGCAGGTCTGATTCCCCTTGCTGTTATCGGCAGCGTAATAATCGGCGTTATACTTATTGTTTTCGTCAACAAAAAAGTATACAAGAGACCGTATATTATTGTCGTTTCATGTGCCGACAATGCTTCCGAAAAGGAAGTAATGAGCTTTATCAGAAACAACACAGACCGCTGTATAGTCAAAAGCAAATCCGCAAGAAAAGGTAACCTTGAGCTCAATCTTGAGGTTCGTCTGAGAAATGACAATACCGACTTCATCAACAATATTGCCGATATGAACGGCGTCTTCAATGCTGTTCTTGTAAGCTACAACGGAGAATTTTTAGATTAAGGAGGCTGAGCCTAATGTCAACGAGCAGACATTTTGATAAAATATGTCTTGCCGTAATTTCCGTTACTTTGGTCATAACCGTGCTTTTTATGAACGGAGCGGCCCTCGGAATAAAATCCGCCGTAAAGGTTATGGGCTATGAAAGCCGGCTTTTTGACAACAGCCGTGTTCACTCCGTTGATATTGTCGCAGATGACTGGGACAGCTTTATCGACAAGTGTGAAAACGAAGAATATATTGCCTGCACCGTAATAATTGACGGTGAAAAATACGGTAATACCGCAATAAGAGCCAAAGGAAATACTTCATTAAGCTCCGTAAAGAATATGGGCAGTTCACGGTACAGCTTCAAACTGGAATTTGACCATTTCACCAACGGAAGAACCTATCACGGGCTTGATAAGCTCTGTTTCAACAATCTTATTCAGGATAACACCATGATGAAGGATTATATCGTTTACACCCTTATGAATGATTTCGGGGTTGACTCGCCGCTTTGCAGCTTTTCATTCATTACCGTGAACGGCAGCGACTGGGGTCTCTATCTTGCAGTTGAGGGTATTGAAGACAGCTTTTTGCAGAGAAATTACGGAAGCAGTAAGATCAATCTTTATAAACCGGACAGTATTGGTAACGGCGGCGGCAGAGGCAACGGAAAAAACTTTGAATTTGACCGTGATTTCACGGAAATTTCCGATGATGACAACCTTACAGTCAACGAAACTCCGGATGATTTTGAAGAAAAGCCGGGGCTCGGAAACGAAGCCGGGAATAGCTTTGAACCGAAAGGTGAAAGGCCGGAAATGCCTGAAGGCTTCGGAAATGCAGACACATTCGGAAAAGGTGAAGTACCTCCTGACAAGCCTGATTTCAAGCCTGACGGCAATCGCAGCATACCCCCCGACGGTTTTAATCCTGACGAGAATTTTCAGGCTCCTCCCGACGGATTTTCACCGTATTATGAAAATGAGGAAAACAAAACCGAATCCCCGTCTGCTCAAGGTGAAAAAGATGAACAGTCCGGCAAATCAAGAGGCGGCCCCGGAGGAAATCAAAGTGACGATATTAAACTTAAATATATTGACGATGACCCGGACAGCTACAAGAACATTTTTGACAACGCAAAAACAAACATAAAAAATGAAGACAAAAGCAGACTCATAGAGTCACTAAAAAAGCTGTCAGAATACAAGGAGCTTGACAGCATTCTTGATATGGATGAAGTTTTGCGGTATTTTGTTGTTCATAATTTTGTGTGTAACGGTGACAGCTATACGGGTTCCATGATACACAATTATTACCTCGGCGAGAAAAACGGAAAATTGTCAATGATACCCTGGGATTATAACCTTGCCTTCGGTACATTTATGGGAAATAATGCCTCCGGCACCGTAAACACGTCAATTGATCAGCCGATTTCAAACAGCAGCAATGATGACAGACCGATGTGCGGATGGATATTCTCGGATGAAAAATATACGGAAGAATACCATAGGATATTTTCCGAATTCATCGACAAATGGTTTTCCGACGGAAAACTTGAAAGTCTCATTTTATCAACTGCCGAAATGATAAAGCCTTATGTGGAAAAAGATCCGTCAAAATTCTGCACCTATGATGAATTTGAAAAAGGTGTGTCAGCTCTTTCGACCTTCATTTCACTCAGAGGAAAAAGCATAAGTCTTCAGCTTGACGGCGATACAACTCCGGTAGATACATCCAGGCTTAATCTATCGGATATGGGCTCCATGGGCGGAAACATGAAAGGGAAAAAGCCCGGCAGCAATCCTGCCGAAACACAATAATTTTTCACTGAAAACAAAACAATTCCGGGATAACAGAGAAACTTCTGAAATCCCGGAATTTTCTGTTATAAAGCAGTTTTTTGACTGTGTAATTTAACCTTTTTTGCCATCCCGGAATATACATTTGAATAAAACATTTTTATCATCTGAAGGCGTCGGTTCATTTCTCAACTTTTTTGTCGCAGAAGTTGTTTATGCGCCCGATTTATCATACTGTTGATTGATTATACAACCGATGTTGTGTATAATACCCATGCTACTATATAATATCGGAGTTGCGGAGCTTTTTATGAAACCATTTTATAAAGTCAGAGATTTTCACACCGTCAGAGATATAATTGATATGAGTGCGGAGCTTTTCGGAGACAGGCCCGCTTTTGAGATAAAGAAAAACAATGAACATTTCAATATAACCTATTCGCAATACAGAGATGACATCAATGCTCTCAGTTCGGTTCTCGTAAAAGAAGGTATAACCGACGCAAAAGCCGCTGTCTGTGCGGATAACTGCTACGAATACTGCCTTACATATATTTCCGTAATCTGCTCCGGCGGAGTTATCGTTCCCGTTGACAAAGAGCTTTACCCCGATGATATTTATGATATTCTCCGTGCCTCGGAAGCAAAATTCCTTTTCTGTGACAAAAAAGCTTTGAAAAAACTTGACCCCGCAAAGCTTGACGGCATCAGAATAATCGAATTCAGAAAAGAAGATGATGACTCCGACACAATTCCGTTTGACAGTTTTCATGCGGTGGGTCGTCATCTTATCGGCTCCGGTAATCCGCTTTACAAATCCGTTGAGCAGGATACCGAAAAAATGTGCACCCTTCTTTTCACTTCCGGCACAACAGGCATTTCAAAGGGTGTAATGCTCTGCCAGAAAAACTTTGTTTTTGAAGTCAAAGCCGCCATGGGCGTGCTCAAAATATACCCGGAGGACTGCGGAATTTCCCTTCTACCTCTTCACCACACCTTTGAAAGCTCAATCATACTTTTCTTTGCCCCATACTGCGGCGCAAAGGTGACCTTCTGTGAGGGCTTCAAATATGTTTTGCGCAACATGAAGGAATTCAATCCTTCGATTTTCGTTGCCGTTCCTCTGGTGCTTGAAACCGTTCACAAAAGAATACTCAAGGAAATCAAGAAAAAGAAAAACGGTGAGCAATTATTCAAGGTAGGCAAAAAGCTCTGCAAAGCAGCTTCAAAGCTCAACATTGACCTTAAAAAACATATTTTCAAAGAAATTCAGGAAACCTTCGGCGGAAATATGAGAATGATAATCTGCGGCGGCGCCCCGCTTGACCCTCAGATAATTGAGGATTTTGACGCTTTCGGCATTCAGGTGGTTTACGGCTACGGCCTTACGGAATGCGCTCCCCTCGCCATAATCAACCACGACCGCCTCAGAAGCACCGATTCCATCGGAGAGCCTCTCCCCGGAGTTGAAGCAAAAATCATCAATAAAGACGAAAACGGTATCGGCGAGCTCTGTGTCAAGGGCGGAATGGTAATGCTCGGTTACTACCGCAACCCCGAAGCCACTGCCGAGGTCATGGACGAGGAAGGATTTTTCCACACCGGTGACCTGAGTATGGTTGACGAAAAGGGTCATTACCATATCACAGGCAGATGCAAAAATGTAATTGTTACCTCCAACGGAAAAAACATCTACCCCGAGGAGCTTGAATATCACCTTGACGGTGAAACATTCATAGCCTCTTCTCTTGTTGAGGGAACGGAAAACGCTCAGGGTGAGCTTGAAGTGACCGCACAGCTTCTGCCGGACCTTGCGGAAATCGAAGAAGCTTACGGAAAATGTGACGACGAAACGGTAAACGAAGTCATCAAGGCCGCGGTAAGCAGAGTAAATTCCGTTGTTCCCGGTTATAAAAGAATAAAGCACTACACCGTCAGAAAAGAAGATTTTGAAAGAACCACGGCTCAGAAGATAAAAAGAACCGTTGCAAAATAAACAGAAAGAAGATATAATTATGGCAAACAAAGAAGACCTGCGTTTTATTAAAACCGAAAAGCTTATTGAGGAAACATATCTTTTCCTGAAAAAGAAAAACAGCGCATCTATTAAGGTCAGCGAGCTTTGTCAGGAGGCACTTATAAATAAATCCACCTTTTATTCTCACTATGAGACCATAGAAGCGCTGGATGATTATATCTGCAAGAAAAAAATCAACGAAATTCTCAACAACTGTCCGTATATCGACTGTATGATTTCCGACACACCGAATTTCGTCAAATCCTTCATTCAATCCTTCAATGACAATCTCGAAACCGTCAATACCCTTTTTGCTTCGAGAACGGATTACCTGCTCAACATCCTTGAAAACTATCTTCTTAAAAGATACAATTCAATGGACGGTTACAGAGACAGCGAAATGAAGGTCATTTTCGCCATCGGCGGTGCCGCAAGACTTCTCATTGAGAGCCGTGACACTGTAAAAATTTCACTCCTGATTGAGCTTATCGAAAAAATCTTCAACTGAAAAGGATAAGCCCCGAATGCATCTTAATTTTATCTTTGCTTTTCTTCTTGCCGCGGTTTCGGCAATTCACCTTTTTGTTCCGGTAAAAAAATATATCACAAAGCCTTTGCTTATTCCTCTCATTGCCGCATACTATCTTTCGTCAGTTCAAAGCCCTTTATGGATTCTTGTTGCCGCTCTTGCCGCAAGCTGGCTCGGTGACGTGCTTCTTATGGGCGAAAGCAACGGATGGTTCACGGCAGGCGGAATAAGCTTTATGCTTTCTCATTTTCTTTTCATCGGGGTTTACTGCCGCAGTATCAGCTTTGATGCCCTGAATCCGGCTCTGCTCATCCCAGCCGTTCTCGTTTATTACGGTGTTTCGGCAGTAATAATCGCTTTGCTGAAACCGGATACGCCAAAGCCGATGGTCATTCCGATGTATGTATATCTGCTGGCAAACAGCACCATGAATATTTTTTCGCTGCTGCAGCTTTACGAAAACAGAACAGCAGGGGCTTTGATCGCCTATATCGGAGCAGTGCTGTTCTTTATCTCCGATTGCTCGCTTTTCCTTGTCCGCTACTATAAAGGCGGAAAGAAATTCAAAAGCTTCTTCGTTTGTATGCTCACATATATCACCGGAGAATTTCTGATTACCCGGGGAGTCATGATGCTTTGATAATAAATGCAGACCCGATACTGAAAATCGGGTCTGCCATTTTTTATTTGACGAGTGATGTTGTAATGTCGGGAGAAAAATTCTCTTTGTGTGTGGAAAGCACAACCTGAGTTTTCGTGTAGGAAATGCCGCCGAGGGCCTTTATTTCATTGACAAGATTTTCAAGTCCCTTACCGCTGTGAGTGCAGATTTTAAGCAGGAAATCCGCATCGCCTGTTATATAATTACACTCAACGATATTCGGATGCTCGGAAACAAATTTTACAAAAGCATCATTGTACTTCGGGTGCTCCATACTGACGGAAATATAAGCCGTAATATCAAGGCCCAGCTTTTCGTTATCAAGCACAACCGTATATTGCTTTATGACTCCGGTGGATTCAAGCTTTCTGATTCGGTCAATGACAGCCGATACCGACATATTGACCTTGCTGCCCACAACAGAGGCGTTTTCCCTTGCATTTGCTTTAAGGCATTCAATGATTTTTACATCAACAGCATCCATAAATTTTTATCTCCTACTTTTATTAAACTGATAATAAGATAAAAATTTTTGAATGTCAACTCAATTTGCGAAATTTATTGAGAAATTTCGGATTTTTAAGCTAAATTTTATCGCATTGGTATGTTATCCATACATTTTTAGGCTTTTATCGGATATTTTCACAAAGATTTTCGGAAAAATCCTGCCGTTACACCTATTACTGCGGAAAGTGCCGTTGCACCGATAAGAGCAAATTTTTTCTTTTCATTTTCATCGGAATCAAGAAAAAATCTTGCTGCCGAATAAGGCGATTTTCCGCACAAATCGAAATAAGTGTAAAACTTTGTTTCCCAGGTGCCGTCCTGACTGATGTCGATAACGCGCACTCCTCTTGTTTTGCTGTCACCGTAGCATCTGAACGAGGCACATCCCGTCTGAATGAATTTTATTCCCTTGACCGTTCCTTCAAAACAGTTTATGTGGTCATGCCCCGTGACCACGGCTTTGACATCACCGCGTTCAACAAGAGCATCAAAAAGCCCGTTGTCGTTATTGAGAACAGCAGGGTATTCACCCATATATCCGTGTGCAACAGTCGGTTTAAGATGATAGAATTTACCGTCACGCCATTTCAGCGCACCGGAATCACCGGCCTTGCATTCTTCCGTAAGTTCAAGAGTTGCAGGCAGAGGAATATGAATAAAAAGCATTGAGGGAACCTTTTCCCCGCCGTTTTCCGCCTGCATTTTTTCGCTTGTTTTTCTGTACCAGTCAACGGTGGATTTTTTTACATCCGTGTGGCATTTATGCTCCCCGTCCATGTCCTGCCAGGCAGAATCCATCATATAAAGGCAGAATTTTGTCTCGCCGCCGGGGGCTTTGCATTCAATGGTATATGTATCACAGTCAACGGTTTCGTCTGTTTTATTCATATCCATACACATACTGTATGAACGGTAGATTTCCGCCTGCTCCTGCTTGGAAACGGGGTTCATATCATCATGATTGCCGTAAACCATGGCAAAAGGTATTCTTCTTCTCTCAACAGGTGCAAGGATATGAGAAAGCGACTCTTTCATAACTTTAAGAGTTGCTTCCTTACCGCTTGCCACCTGGCGGGAGCCGAAGCGGGCATCAAGCAGGTGGTTGCCGAGAATGTTGTCACCTGTAAAAAGTACGACATCCGGCTTCAGGTCTTCATAAGCCTTATCCAGCATTTCCACCATGGCTTTGCGTACAAATTTCAGATCCTGCGGGTCACTGACCTGCAGGATTCTGATTTTACCGTTTTTATTGAAATAAAGTTTATTTTCCATATTAAAGACCGCGCTTTGTCAAAAATTCGGAGCCCTTGGGTACAAGGAATTTCATTCCCTTTTCAACAAGCTCAAAGGATGCGTCGGTTACATACTGGCATTCACCGTCAACATTGACGGCAGCAGGTGTATCGGAGTGAATAATGAGCTTCTTTCCTCTCTTGAAGGATGTAATATCCCAGTCAAGGTGCTCGCCTCTCTTATACTTGTTAAGCAGAGTGGTAAGCTTAAGTCTGCCGCAGCTACTCTCAACAAGAACGAAGTCAAGAAGTCCGTCATCGGGAAGAGCCAGAGGAGCTGCTCTGAAGCCGCCGCCGTAATAGCTGGCGTTGCCGATAAAGCAGAAAAGAGCGTCCTTTGTAACAACCTCTCCGTCATCGTATGTAACGGTGAAACGGTTATTGAACTTTTTGATTATGGCGTAAAGACAGCCGAGATAGTACGCACCCTCACCGGTAACAAGAGGGAACTTCTTTATTTTGCCCTGCATGGCGCAAACTTCGGCATCCATACCCATTGAGCATTGATTGATGGCTATTTCATCACCGCATTTGATAAGGTCAAGGTCAACGACCGTGCCCTCTATCTGGTTATCAAGCTTGAGAAAATCCTCTTTTGTGCCGAAATAACGCACAAAGTCATTGCCGGAGCCGAGGGGAACAACCGCAACCTCAACATTTTTATAACCGTAGGCACCGTTGACGACCTCATAAAGAGTGCCGTCACCGCCGCAGCCGTAAATACGGCAAGGCTCGCCTTTTTCACATATCTTTTTTGTAAATTCAATACCGTCACCTTTTTTTGCGGTCGGCAGTATTTCATATTCAAATCCGTATTTCTTTGCGGCTCTTTCAATTTCGGGTTTAATAAAATCCATTGCTCTGCCCTTGCCCTGACCGGCTTCGGGGTTAACGATAAAATAATGCTTCATAAATCTTTCCTTTCTTTATTTGAAATACATAAAGGCCTGACATTTAATCATGCCGTTATACAATTTTCTGCGCTTGTCGGCCTTACGGCCGAAAGCGGTTTCAAACTCTTCATCGGGGCTTATTATCGTATATGACCAGCCGTGCTTTTTCTCAAACACTCTGCCCATCTCTTTATATAGCACTTCACATTCGGTTATGTCAAGCATTCTTTCACCGTAGGGCGGGTTACAGATAAGTGTACCTCTTTCCGTAGCCGGTGCAAAGTCTTTAACATCGGCAACCTTAAAGTCAATAAGGTCCGCCACGCCCGCCTTATAAGCATTCATACGGGCTATTGAAATCGCCTCGGGGTCAATGTCCGAGCCGAAGGCTTCAAAATCGTGACATTCTCTTTCAAGGTCTTTTGCTCTTTCTCTTTCGACAGCCCATACCTCACGGGGAATGACATCAAATCTTTCCGCAGAGAAATTTCTGTTTATTCCGGGTGCAATGTTTCGTGCCATTAAAGCACCCTCAATGAGAATTGTGCCTGAGCCGCAGAGAGGGTCATAAAACTTATGGTAAGGCTTAAGGAAAGAAATATTGCAAAGAGCTGCGGCAAGGGTTTCCTTTATCGGTGCGCCGTTGGCCTCCTGGCGGTAGCCTCTTTTATGAAGCCCGGCACCGGAGGTATCAATGAGCAGGGAAACAATATCCTTGTTGACGGAAAACTGTATCTGATGAACGGGACCCGTTTCCTCAAACCACTCTATATGATATTTTTCATTCATCCTGCCCACAACGGCTTTTTTGATGATGGCCTGGCAGTCTCTTACGCTGAAGAGCTTGGAATTGATGGAATATCCTTTAACGGGAAAAGCATCCTGAGGGCCTATCCATTTTTCCCACTCAAGAGCTTTCGTGCCTTGAAAAAGCTCCTCAAAGCTTTCCGCCTTAAATGAACCCACAAGAATCTGTACGCGCTCGGCAAAGCGTGAGCAGATATTTACCCTTGCAAGTATATTTTCATCGCCGCTGAAAAGGACTCTGCCGTTTTCGGCGGTCACATCCTCGGCTTCAAGCTCCTTAAGCTCATGAGCAATGAGAGACTCCATACCCAGCAGGCAGGGAATAACAAAATTTATTTTCATAGTTTTCTCCGCAAAAAAAGGCGGGAATAAATTCCCGCCGAAATTAATGACCTGAGTTTTATTCAACTTCGGGAGTTATTAAGCCATAACCTCCGTCGTTGCGTCTGTAAACCACATTGATATCGCCGTGCTCTTCGTTAAGGAAAATGTAGAACTGGTGACCCACGAGATTCATCTGAAGAATTGCCTCTTCAACCGACTGCGGTTTGAGAGCTACGCTCTTGTGTCTTACAAGCTCGTATTCGATTTCTTCGTTAACCTCGGCTTCACCCTCGAAGGCATCAAAGCTGGTATCACGCAGCTTTCTTTCAATGCGCGTTTTGTTCTTACGAATCTGTCTGATGAGGGTGTCAACACATTTGTCGAGAGCTTCATTCATATTGTTGGCTCTCTCCTGGGCTCTGAAGACCATACCGGCATTATTGACGGTGATCTCAACGGATTGTGATGACTTTTCAACAGTTGCAGTGACCTTGGCCTCAACTTCAGGTCCGAAAAAGCGCTCGATTTTGGCAAGCTTCTTTTCGGCATGCTCCCTGAAGGAGTCACGAGGTGAACACTTACGGCCTGTGATTGTGATTTTCATACAGTCATCCCCTTTTAATAATTGAAACATCTCTGTTTCGACTATATTATAGCACTAATAAACAGAAAATAAAAGGGGTTGTTAAAGATTTTTATAAAAATACACAAAAAGTTTACATTTCGGCTGATAATTAAATTGTAAAAGTAAAATGGCGGGTCACATGGCAGCCGATATTGACAGCCACGGGAAGACCGGCAATATGAGTGGGATAGGTTTCTATATTGACCGCAAGTGCAGTGGTTTCCCCTCCGAAGCCCTGAGGGCCTATGCCGAGAGAGTTGATTTTTTCAAGTGCATCCTCTTCCATTAAGGCATAGAATTCATCGGAATTTCTGCGGCTTATGTCTCTGCAAAGTGCCTGCTTTGAAAGAATTGCGGCTTTTTCAAAATCACCGCCTATGCCGACACCCACGACCGTCGGCGGGCAGGGATTACCGCCGGCATTCTTTACGCAGTCTGTAATAAAATCAATAATATCCTCTCTTGAAACAGAGGGATTGAACATTTTTATTGCGCTCATGTTTTCACTGCCGAAGCCTTTTGGCGCAACGGTCACTCTGACATTTTCGCCTTTAACTACGGAATAATGAATTACGGCGGGAGTATTGTCACCCGTATTCACTCTCCTGAGAGGGTCGGCAACAATACTTTTTCTGAGCAGACCCTCTGTGTAGCCTTCTCTTACGCCGAGGTTTACGGCTTCCTCTAAATCTCCGCCGGTAAAATGAACATCCTGACCCATTTCAATAAAAATCACCGCCATGCCCGTGTCCTGACAGACTGGCAGATTTTTCTCACGGGCGGCATTCATATTTTCCTCAAGGCTCTTCATGACCGAACGGGCAAGCTCACATTTTTCGCACTTTCCGCACTCGATTATTCTTGCCTCAAGATCGGCAGGCAATATTCTGTTTGCATTTATGCAGGCATCCCTGATTTTTTCGGTGAGCACCGATACATTTATTTCTCTCATAATACATATAGAAAGGGACTGTCTGCTTTCTGTCCGCGACAGTCCCGTTGTCTTTTTATTTTTGTCCTCTGCGTGAATAGCCCACGCTTCCGCGCTTGGAATCGTTTCTCTTAAGGTCTGACATTTTTTCGTCACTGACCTGCTTGAATTTTGCCATCATATCCTCAAAGGACTGCTTTTCGCCCGAGGGTGCAGATGATTTCTGACCCTGCCATACATGAGGATTGCTGCGCGGTGCTCTCGGCTGCTGCGGCTTCTGGGGAGCCGTCTCCTTTGCGGGGGCCGAATCAGCCTCAAGCTTTCTTATTGAAAGACTTATTTTATTTTCAGGTGAAACGGAAATGATTTTCGCCTTTACTTCCTGACCCACCTTAAGATGTTCTTTGATGTCCTTAACATAGCCTGTGGAGACCTCCGAAATGTGAATCATTCCGGTTTTTCCGCCTTCGATCTCCATAAATGCACCGAAATCAGTGATTCCGGTAATTTTTCCGTTGACAATTGCGCCCTCTTCAATTTGCATAAAAACAGTTTTTCCTTCCGTTAATGTATAATGAAATATTACTGAACAGAGTCGTAATAAATTCTCTCTTCCGGCTTTACATAGTCGTCTTCTCTGGCGGCCTTTTCAAGAAAGGCGTCATCATCACTGTTTTCCAGTGTTTTTTCAACCCTGCTGTTTTCCTCACGAATGGATGAAGCCGTCTGTTCAAGACTGTTTATTTCCTTTTGCTGCGAAACGGTCTTTGCGTAGCGGCTGAAGAAAACAACAACAAATATAACGAAAATAATAAAGGCAGCGACGATTGCCCCTATTTTCAGCTTTGCTTTGTTATTAACAGTATTGTTTGCCATACTCATAATCCCATTAAATACAGTATATGTAAACTTTAGTTATTATACACTAACTATAAATGATTTTTCAAGATATTTTTCAAAAAAAATCAGAGCTGTCTGAACATAAGAGAAGCATTTTCCTTGGTGGCATACTCATTTACGCTGAGGACCTCAAATCTTGTGGTGTTTGCCCCGAAGGTGATTTCAATGACATCCCCGACCTTGACATCGTATGATGCCCTCTGCGGCTTGCCGTTAACGCTTACATGCTTTGCGTCGCAGGCTTCATTCGCAACCGTTCTTCTTTTTATTATTCTTGATACCTTAAGATATTTGTCAAGTCTCATTTTTCCTCCGAAAAAATGCGGACCAATAAACTCAGGGTTTATTATGATCCGCACTTTTCAACTTATTTTGTTTTTGCCGTAAGGCGGTAACTTTTAAGTTAATTTCTTATTTTGCTACCTTTGCCTTAAGAGCAGCGCCTGCTTTGAATACAGGAACCTTTGTTGCTTCAACTTTAACTTCTGCACCTGTTCTGGGGTTACGGGCAACCTTAGCTGCACGAGCGCGAACCTCAAAAGTACCGAAACCGATAAGCTGAACCTTCTCGCCTGCTGCAAGAGCATCGGCAACTGCTGCGAAAACAGCGTTAACTGCCTTCTCTGCGCACTTCTTCTCAATGCCTTCGTTCTTTGCGATTGCATTTACAAGTTCTGTCTTATTCATTGTTTTTTCTCCATTCTGATTGATTTATATGAAACATCCCGAAGGATACCCATATTTTCAGTTTTGTTCTGCCTTTACTTCGTCCCAAAGTGCATCAAGCACCTCAAGGGAAGCGTTTTTCATATCTATTCCTTTTTCCTTTGCCTTCGCTTCAACTCCGGCAAAGCGTCTGAGGAATTTATCGGAAGCGGATGTAAGCGACTCCTCGGCGTCAACCTTTATGAACCTTGAAACATTCACGGCGCTGAAAAGCAGGTCACCGAATTCCTCATCAATTTCCTCTTTATTTCCGGCGGAAACAGCCTCTTTAAGCTCACCGATTTCTTCGTAAAGCTTATCAACGGCACCGGAAACATCATCCCAGTCAAAGCCCGCATTTGCGGCCTTTTTCTGAATTTTGGCGGCTCTCATAAGAGCGGGAAGCTCGCGGGGCACACTGAGCATTGAATCCGTAACGGTTTTCTGACCCTTTGTTTCACGCTTTATGGCATCCCAGTTCACAAGAACCTGGTCAACGGTATCGGCCTTGACATCTCCGAAAACATGAGGATGACGGATTATCATTTTTTTACAGATTCCGTCACAGACATCATCGAAATTGAAATTACCGTTGTCCGTTTCAATACCCGCATGGAAAACCACCTGCATAAGCAGATCGCCAAGCTCCTCCTGCATAAGCTCCTTGTCATCCTTATTGATTGCCTCGATTACCTCATAGGTTTCCTCAATAAGGTCACGCTTTATGCTGGTGTGGGTCTGCTCGGCATCCCAGGGGCATCCGCCGGGGGCTCTTAAAATTTTGATTATCTCAATGAGATCATCACAATTATAGCTGTTTTTGAACTTAAAATCAATCATTTTTGTCCGCCTACCGTTGTACTATATCATATTTTATCCCAAAAGTCCATATTTTTCAAGAACTTTTGCGATTTTTTCTCCTTTTGGCAAAACAGCCACATCTTCTTTTGCAAGTGCTCTGAAAAGGAGAAGGGAAATTGCATATACGATTACGGCAAGTCCGATACCAGCAACAGTGCCTATGGTGTCGGAATTTATTATGGATGAGCTGACATCTGCCGGGAAAATTCTGACGATGATTCCGTGAGCCGCATAAGCGGTGGCTCCGCAGAGCAAAGCACAGGCAAGGGGCTTAAGGAAAACGCTGACCCAGTTTACTCTGACTTTTGAAATTCTGAGCAGGCAGAACATATTTATGCCTACAATAATCACATAGAACATTACGGTTCCGGCAACGGCACCGTAAATATTTATCTTGGGAATACCTACAAGCACAAAGTTGCAGATTATCTTGCAGACTGCGGCACCGGCAACGGTTTTCATGGGAATATCGGCTCTGCCGACAGCCTGAAGCATATTGGTAACGGGTGTGGAAATGGCAATAATCGGGGTAAAAATACCGTAAGTCACGAGAATGGGAGCAATAATGGGAATTGCCTCTGAGCTGTTGCCTCTGGCATAAATCACATTAAGAATAGGTGTTGCAAGGCAGGCCATACCGATACCCGCGGGAAGAGCGATAAGCATACCGACACGAAGAACGGTTTCAATGGTCGAACGCATTTCGTCTTTGTTTTTGATTGCCCAGGCAGCCGCAAGCGCGGGAATTGCACTTACGCCGAGCTGAATTACGATAGTAGGAACAAGGCTCTTGAAGTCAAGGGAAGTACCGTAAGCACCCCAGAGATATTTTACCACCTCGGCGGTATCACCTATGTTAAGTCTTGAAAGCTCAACGGCCTTGTCAATCGAAACCGCGTGAGCCGAAACAACTGTCGAAAAGCCCTTTTCAAGAGCAGTGGCAAGTCTTGTCTGAATGGTGGTGGTATCAATAAGATTGGTAATATTGAGAATAAGGGCACTGATGACCATGGGAACGGCAATGGTAATCATTTCCTTTGCTATCTTTGAGCCGCTGTCAGCCGCGGGAGAAGCCGCAAGCTGGGCGGATGTGAAGCTGTCGCCCTTTATTTTATAGCAGGCCATCAGGAAAAGCAGAGAGAGAAGCGAGCCTATGGTAACGGCAAGCACTGCCGCCGCAGCCGCCCAGGGAATGACGGCGCTGTTAAGCTCCGTTTCGTTGGAAACGACCTTGCCGAAAACCTCGGCAGACATTCCGCCGCTGGCATTCATGCCAAGCTCATATTCATATCTTCCCTTATTCATAACGACCTTTATGAACAAAAGGCCGAGGCAAAGCTTTCCGAGAGCTTCAATGACCTGAGAAACCGCTGTGGGCATCATGTTGCGCAGGCCCTCGTAATAACCTCTGTATGCCGACATATAGCAGCACAGGAAAATTGAGGGTGCAACACAGAGTATGGCTTTAAGGCTTCTTATATCCGCAACATATTTTGCGTAGGGGTAAGATGCAAGAAGAAGAACGAGAGTTCCCGCAACGCCCACTATGAAAAATATCTTTTGCGATACCTTATATATACTCCTTGCCTGCTTGTAGCGGTTAAGCGCAACACTCTCCGCCACCATTCTTGAAACGGCAACGGGCAGGCCTGCCATTGAAACGGCAAAAATCGGTGTGTAAATTTCATAAGCGGAGTTGAAATATCCTCTTCCCGTGATACCTATCATACTTGTCATAGGCATCTTGAAGAGTGCTCCGATTATTTTAACGAGAACAACGGCAAACATCAGTATCATTGCTCCGTTGAGCACGGACTGCTTTTTTTCTGTCTTGTCCATCAGGTCACATCCTTTCCGGATAGTTTATTGTAGAATTCCGGTATTCCGTCTTTTCTGTCAAGAATAACATCAAAACCGGAAATATATTCATAGGGATATTTATAATTGAAGATTCTTTCCACATTGGTTCCGCCGGGCTCACAGAGCTTTGTGACTCCTCCTGCACCTGCGGCAAGAACGGTGTGACATTCCTCCATCATAAATACATTATATAAGCCTCTTGTGCCGTTTCTGCACCAGCCCACATTTTCGAGATTTCCGACGCATTTGCTCTGGCGGTACATGTAATAAGGAGAATACTCGGAAGAAGTGAGTTTGTCAAGAGCATAATCCAGCATTTTTTTCGCTTCGTTGCCGTCGGCAACCTCCGCTCCCTCATAGCTGAGCGTGGATGAACGCTTAAGAGCGAGGGAATGAACCGTAATATTTTCGGGCGAAAGCGACACCGCAGTATCAAGGCTGTCACGGAAATCTTCAAATTTCTCTCCCGGCAGGCCCGCTATCAAATCCATATTTATGCACTTGAAGCCGTATGACCTTGCAAGGCGGTAAGCCTCAATAGCCTGGTCAACCGTATGCTTTCTGCCGACCTCATCAAGAGTCTTCTGATTGAAGGTCTGGGGATTTATGCTTATTCTGTCTGTATTGTGAAGCTTGAGAACACGGAGCTTTTCAGGTGTAACGGTGTCCGGCCGGCCCATTTCAACGGTATATTCCCTGAGATTGGAAAGGTCAAAGCTCTTTTCAATGGTACACTGGAGCATATCAAGCTGCGAAGCCTCCAGCACACCGGGAGTGCCGCCGCCGAAATAAATGCTTTCAAGGCGCAGCCCCGTTTCCTTTGCTATTCTGCCCGTATATTCAAGCTCCTCGGCAAGCTTTTCTATGTACTCGGGGAAAAGCTTTTTGGCGTTGGAGTTGGCAATGGAATGGCTCACGAATGAGCAATAGCTGCATCTTGACGGGCAAAAAGGAATTGAAACATAAAGGCTGAATGACTCCGGCTTTGAGGAAGCGACTATTTCCTGCTCTGCCTTTGCAACGGTCACGGCAAGCTCGGTCTTAGCCCTGCTTACAAGAAGGTCGTCGGTAAAATACTTAACGGCCTCTTCCTCGCCCATATCCGCAATAAGACGAAGCATGAGCTTTGAGGGCCTTACGCCCGTAAGCACGCCCCAGGGGGGAACATAGCCCGTAAGCTCCGAAAGAGCAGAAAAGATGAGCTTTGCAACGGTAAGCTCTGCACTTTCGTCATCACATTCCCGCTCAAGTGCCTTTTTTTCGCCGTTTATCTCTGCCGAAACGCAGGCTCTGCCTACGGAATATTCCGTCACGACCGTGACCGGGTCTTCTCCGGAGCCGTCATAAACAATATTTATTTTTTCATTGGGGAAGAAAACTCTGCACAGATTTTCACACTCATAGTGGAAATCGTGACCCGATATGCGAAGAATCACCTTTTAATCATCCTTCTGACATAAATATTACGAACTCTTTCATTGGCAAGGGTGGTCGAAGGGCCGTGACCGGGATAAATCTCATAATCCCCATCAAGGTCAATGAGCCTTTTTACCGACCCGGCAAGCTTTTCGTCACTGCCGCCTATGGCATCCGTTCTGCCGACGGTAGCGCGGAAAAGGGTATCGCCGCTGAAAATCACTCTGTCTTTTTCATTTATGAAGCATACACAGCCCTCGGAATGACCGGGTGTGTGCATAACCTTAAGAACCGTATTTCCGAATTTGATTTCGCTGCCCTCGTCAATACTTATTTCTCCCTTGCCGGGGTAAAGCTCTGCCATAACATTGAATCTGTTCATAAGGCTCAGCTCTCTGCTTCTGAGGCATTCTTCGTCAGCCGGGTGAACGGCAATGGGAGCTCCGCTTGCTTCGCTCAGATAAGAGGCTCCGAGAATATGGTCAAAATGGCCGTGGGTAAGCAGAATGTATTTCAGCTTTATACCGTCGGCAAAGACGGCATTTTTAAGCACATCCATATAACAGCCCGGGTCAATCACAACCGATTCCCCGCTTTCCTCATCGGTAAGCAGATAACAGTTCGCAAGGGATTCGTATTCAAGCTCAAGCTTTGTAATTTTCATCTGTATCACTTCTTTTTCCAGATTTCGGTATCCATAATTATCGTTACGGGTCCGTCATTGTGAATATCCACCTTCATATCGGCACCGAAAACGCCTTTTTCCACTTTTTTGACTCCGTTTGCAAGAAGCTGCGAGCAGAAATACTCATACATATTCTCGGCAAACTCCGGCGGAGCGGAGGAAAAGAAAGACGGTCTGTTTCCTTTTTTCAGGTCGGCGGCAAGAGTAAACTGGGAGATTGCCAGCACCTCACCGTCAACATCGTGGATATCAAGATTCATTTTGCCGTCGGGGTCCTCAAAAACCCTGAGCTTTGAAATTTTTGCGGCAAGTATCTCCGCATCGCTTTTTTCGTCACCGTTCATTACGCAGACAAGCACATTGAAGCCGCGGCCGATTTTGCCCTTAAGCTCCCCGTCAACCGTAACCTTTGAAGCGGAAACACGCTGAACAACAGCTTTCATTCATTATCACCTTATATTCCGGAGCGTTCTATGCTGAGAACGCCGTCAATCTTTTCAAGTCTTGCGGTAAGCCCGTTGAGATGCTCAACACCGTTTACACAAACGGTAACAAAAATCGTAGTTCTGCCGTCCTTCATGCTTCTTGAATTTATCTCGGTAATATTTATGTGAAGGTTTGCAAGAAGGCCCGAAACATCGGCAAGCAGTCCTATGCGGTTAAGACAGTACAGCTGAAGTGTACATTTGAATTCCTCACGGATATTTGTGTCCCAGTAAGCGGCGACCCATCTTTCAGGCTCGTCGCAGGATGAAATATCATCAGGCACATTCGGACATTTTTTCGTGTGAACCGAAACGCCGTGACCTCTTGTGATAAATCCGATGATTTCATCACCCGGCAGAGGATTGCAGCATCGTGAAAACTTGATAAGGCAGTTGTCGATACCTTCAACGATAACACCGTCGTTGGATTTTGTCTTTTTCTTGACGGGAACGGTTTTTACGGGAGCAGGTTCATTGAGCTTCGTGAGCTTAAGATAATCATCCTTGGCCCTCGGCATGAGCTTCGACAGAGAAATTCCGCCGTAACCGATGGCCGCATAAAATTCCTCAATATTTTTGCAATGCTGACGCTCAGCCATTTTCATAACGAAGGGCTCGTACTCTTCATCCGTAAGGCGGATGAAGTTTCTCTTGAATTCTCTTTCAAGCTCGCCCTTGCCCTCGGCAATGTTTTCCTCTCTGCGCTCTTTCTTGTACCACTGTCTGATTTTGCTTCTTGCCTGACTTGTCTTGACTATCTTCAGCCAGTCACGGCTCGGACCCTTGCCCTGCTGAGAGGAAATGAGTATTTCTATGATTTCGCCCGTTTTTACAACATAGTCTATGGGAACGATTCGCCCGTCAACCTTTGCGCCTATCATCTTATTGCCGACGGCTGAATGAATGGCGTAAGCAAAGTCAATGACCGTAGAACCGCTGGGAAGATTGAATACATCGCCTCTCGGAGTGAAAACAAAAACCTCCTCGGGCACAAGGTCACTCTTTATGGTGGTGACTATGTCCTCAACGCCTTCGTTTTCCTTCTGGGTTTCAAGAAGCTGGCGCACCCAGGCAAGATGCTGGTCACCGGGGTCGGACTTGCTGCCCATACCCAGCTTGTATTTCCAGTGAGCGGCAACACCGTATTCGGCGGTGCGGTGCATATCCCAGGTTCGTATCTGAACTTCAAAGGGAATACCCTCTTTGCCGAGAACGGTGGTGTGAAGTGACTGATACATATTGGCCTTGGGGTTTGAAATATAATCCTTGAATCTGCCCGGAATGGGCTTGAACATATCGTGGATTATACCAAGACAGTTGTAGCAGTCAATAACCGTGTCAACAATTATTCTTACGGCGTAAATATCGTAAATTTCATCAAAATTCTTATTCTGCATATACATCTTTCTGTATATGCCGTGAACTGATTTTATTCTTGCGCTGACCTGCGCATCGGGAACCATTTCTTTGGCTCTTTCGGAAATACGCTCTTTGATATTATCAAGAAATTCTTGCCTTGCCTTTCCCTGCTTTTCGAGGGAATCGGCAATATCCTGATAAGCAACGGGGTCAAGATAGCTTATCGAAAGGTCCTCCAGCTCCTCTTTTATGGGTCTGATACCGAGACGGTGAGCTATGGGGGCATAAATTTCAATGGTTTCAAGAGCAATTTCGCGTCTGCGCTGTTCACGCTTGAATTCAAGAGTTCTCATATTGTGAAGCCTGTCCGCAAGCTTGACAATGATAACTCTTATATCCTTCGACATTGCAAGCAGCATTTTGCGGATGGTTTCCGCCTGTTGCTGCTGCTTTGTGCTTGTGGGGTCAATAAAAATACTGTCGTCTTTTCTTTCCTCGGTTTTGGTGGGAACCTGACGGATTTTCGTCAAGCCGTCCACAAGCTCCGCAACCGTTTCGCCGAAGCCTTCTTTTATTTCCTCCACGGTCATGCCCGTATCCTCCACGGTATCGTGAAGAAGAGCCGCAACGACCGAGGCCGGGTCCATACCCAGCCTTGCGGTTATCATCGCAACATTCAGCGGATGAATTATATAAGGCTCTCCGGAAAGTCTGAGCTGATTTCCGTGGGCTGCAGAAGCAACATCATAAGCCTTTTTTATTTTTTCAAGCTCTTCGGCGGAAAAGGTTTCCGCCGCCATGGCAAGCAGTTTTTCAATTCCTTCTTCGGGGGTTGAAAAGCTTTCGGTATCCGTTTCGCTGAATTTATTCATTTTCACACCTGCAAACAGCGTAATTTTTTCATTGCGGAGGAATCCTCAAGGTTGACCTTACCCTGACTTTCCGGAGCATATATTCTGTTATCCTCATCAACGGCAAGCACGCCCATTTCCGTCATCATGTTTACCGTAACCATATATGCGGCAAGCTTTGTGCCGTCATCACCCAGTCTTACGCAAAGCTGCTCACAGTAACCGTCCTTCAGAGGCTTTGCTTTAATGGCTCTGAATACATCCACCTGAGTGCTTCTGTCCGGTGTAAGTGCAGCGGCCTGACTCTGAGTAAGCTTTTCGTTTCTTGTGAATTTATCGTAAAGAGAAATGGCGGAAAGAACCTTTTCTTCGTCTGTAACTGAAGGTCTTACACCTCTGACCACCGCCGAAACTCTTTCGTCACCGTTGTAAACATTCTTTTCAAGGTTTACGGCAAGGTCAACAACATCACCTTTTTCAAAGGGAAAACGCTTGTCGGGCATACCGAAAAACACGGTGCTTGTCTTGACTCCGTTCTTTGAAACAAGAATTCTTGTATGCTTTCCTTCGGAAAGACCGGAAATATCTTCTATCGTCACCCCGAAAAGCCCGAAGCAGGGCTGAGGATTACCCGCGCCGTAGGGCTCGAGAACCGACACGCCCGGCAGAAGGCTGAGGCTGACGGATGAGGGCTGTATTCTGCAGTCAACTCTCTGCACCGCAAAGGGAACCTCTTTATCGGCGGCATATTCGTTTATTCTTCTTCTGAATTCCGGTATCATCTCCGGCTTCATACCCACACCTGCGGCCAGGGTGTGGCCGCCGTAATGAGTCAGGCAATCGGAAACCGCTTCAATGGCATCGAAAATCGAGAAGCCTTCTATACTGCGGCAGGAACCCTTGGCATCATCACCGGAACGGGAAATAACGACGGAAGGTCTTCCGAAATGCTCCGTAAGCTTTGCGGCAACTATGCCCACAACGCCCTGATGCCAGTCTTCACCGTCAACAACGATGATTTTTCCGTTTCCGATTTCCGGGTTATCCTGTATGATTGCAAGTGCTTTTTTGTATATTTCATTTTCCGTGCCCTGACGCTCGGAATTCATTGAGCTGATTTCCGAAGCGATATATCCGGCTTCATCCGGGTCATCACAGAGAAGAAGTTCAAGAGCCTTGTCGGCACTGCCCATTCTGCCGGCGGCATTTATCCTCGGGCAAAGTGAATAGGCGGCACTTGAAGATGTAAAGGTTTTATCTTTAAGCCCCGATGCTTCTATGAGGGCGGCAACGCCTATACCGGGATGCTCGTTTATATATCTTATTCCCCTGCTGACAAGCACTCTGTTTTCCCCGGTAAGAGAAACCACATCACCGATGGTACCCAGAGCAACAAATTCACCGTATTCCTCCAGAAGCTCATCTTCATCACAGCCTTCAAGAGCACAGACAAGCTTGAAGGCAACGCCGACACCCGCAAGCTCCTTGAACGGGCTGGGGCAGTCACTTCTGTGAGGGTCAACAACAGCTTCGCAGACAGGAAGCACATCGCCCGCCTTATGGTGGTCGGTAACAACGACCTGCATACCGAGAGAATAGGCATACTCAACCTCTTCAATGGCGGAAACTCCGTTATCAACGGTAACAATGAGCTTAACGCCCATATCGTGAAGCTCTTTAACGGCATTTTTGTTGAGACCGTAGCCCTCTGAAATTCTGTCGGGAATATATCTTATGACATTGGCACCGCGGCTTTCGAGATAAGCGTAGGTAAGAGCCGTTGCCGTTACACCGTCACAGTCATAATCACCGAAAACGCATATCATTTCAAAGCCGTCAACAGCGGCGTTTATACGCGCGGCGGCAGCATCCATATCTTTTATTGAAAACGGGTCAAGAGACAAAGGTGCATCGGTATCAAAAAACTCTGCCAGCGACTCTGTGTCTTCAAACCCACGCGAGGTAACGAGCAAAGCCGCAAGGGGGTCTATACCGAGCTCCTGAGAAGCAAGAGAAGCCAGCTCCTTGTTGCCCTTCGAGACGATCCACTTCTTTCGTTTCACTGTATCATTCCTTTCAATATTTGATTAGTATAACATTATATAAAAGATAAATCAAGGATTTTCGGATATTTCGGCTTTTTCTGCGGCAACAGCACAGAAAAACATTGACAAACGGATTTTACGGTGATAGAATACCACTAATAAAAAGGCTTTGACGAAAAACAGTAAGTCATCATTTGCTTCTTCAGAGAGCCGGCGGCCGGTGCGAGCAGGCAGAAGCAGGATAACCGAATACCTTTCCGAGCCGCACCCCGAACACGGAGATTGAAAAATCTGACGAAAAGTAGGCGGTGACGGGGGCGCCCGTTACAGCGTGAGAGCAATGTCAGTTGCTCATCGAGGCCGTTTTCAGCGGTAAATTGAGGTGGTACCACGGGCTTGACTCGTCCTCAGAGCTATTATCAAAGCTCCGGGGGCTTTTTTATTTCCCGGAAGCAAGGAGGAAATCATGTTAATTACAGAACTGCTCGAAAGAAACGCACGCCTTTACAGGGATGACATCGCACTGGTTGAGATAAATCCCTCAGACGAAAGAGATAAGGCCACGACCTGGCGTGAAGCAAGCCTTATCGGAATCACAAATCCCGACGCTCCCTACCGCAGAGACCTTTCCTGGTCAAGCTTTGACAGAAAAGCAAACCGCTTTGCAAATCTGCTTCTGAGCAGAGGTGTCAAAAAGGGAACAAAAGTCGGCATACTCCTTATGAACTGCATTGAGTGGCTTCCGCTCTATTTCGGTATTCTCAAATCCGGCTGTATTGCCGTGCCTCTCAATTTCAGATATTCCGCAGATGAAATTCAATACTGCGTTGATCTTGCCGATATTGAAATTCTTCTTTTCGGGCCCGAATTCGTCACAAGAATGGATGCCATTCACAACGATGTTCCGAAAATCAAAACCATGTTCTTCGTCGGCAAAAACGGCCCCGAATACACCGAGGACTGCTGGTCTCTCATGAGATTCTGCTCCTCACTCTGTCCTCCCGTTGACATCAGAGAGGATGACTATGCGGCCATTTATTTTTCATCCGGCACAACAGGCTTCCCCAAGGCCATTCTTCATGACCACAAGGGTCTTTACTGCTCCTGCGTAACCGAGCAGGCTCACCACGGTCAGACCCGTGACGATGTTTTCCTCTGCATTCCTCCCCTTTACCATACAGGTGCAAAAATGCACTGGTTCGGTTCACTTTTCTCAGGCAGCAAGGCCGTTCTGCTCAGAGGTGTCAAGCCCGAATGGATACTCCGCGCCGTAACCGAAGAAAAATGCACAATAGTCTGGCTTCTCGTTCCCTGGGCTCAGGATATGCTCGACGCCATTGAATCGGGCAAAATAAATATGGACCATTATCTGCTTGAGCAGTGGAGACTTCTTCACATCGGTGCTCAGCCCGTTCCCCCCTCACTCATTCACCGCTGGCTCAAATACTTCCCCAACCATCAGTATGACACAAACTACGGCCTCAGCGAATCTCTCGGGCCGGGCTGCGTTCATCTCGGTGTTGAGAATGTTCATAAGGTCGGTGCCATCGGCAAAGCTGGCTACCTTTGGGAAACCAAAGTCATCAACGACGAGGGCGATGAAGTTGCCGTCGGCGAGGTCGGTGAGCTTGCAGTCAAGGGCCCCGGCGTAATGAAATGTTACTATAAGAATCCCGATGCCACCGCAGAAATTCTCAAGGACGGCTGGCTCTTTACCGGAGATATGGCCGAAATCGACGAGGACGGCTTTATCACACTTGTTGACAGAAAGAAAGATGTTATCATTTCCGGCGGCGAAAATCTTTACCCCGTTCAGATAGAAGCCTTCCTTCGCAAGAATGACAAGATAAAGGATGTTGCCGTTATCGGCATGCCCGACCCGCGTCTGGGTGAAATTGCCACCGCAATTATCGAAATCAAAGAAGGCATGGAGTGCACGGAAGAAGAAATCAATGAATTCTGCACCGAGCTGCCCAGATACAAGAGACCAAGAAAGATTATTTTTGCCGATGTTCCCAGAAATCCCACCGGCAAAATCGAAAACCCCGTGCTTCGTCAGAGATACTGCCACGGCAGACTTGTTGAAGCACAGATAAAGAGCTGATAATCGGAACCCGATATGTCTAAAGGAAGAAGTGTTGTCAAATGAAAACTCTTATGCTGGGAAACGAAGCCTTTGCAAGAGGTCTTTTTGAGGCCGGCTGTGCTTTCGTTTCATCCTATCCCGGAACACCCAGTACCGAAATAACCGAGTGTGCGGCAAAATATCCCGAAATCTATGCCGAATGGGCACCGAATGAAAAGGTTGCCATGGAATCCGCTTTCGGTGCCTCCCTTGCAGGTCACAGAAGCTTTTGCGGAATGAAGCATGTCGGCCTCAATGTTGCCGCCGACCCTCTTTTCACAATCTCATACACCGGAGTAAATGCAGGCATGATAATTGCCGTTGCCGACGACCCCGGTATGCATTCCTCACAGAATGAGCAGGATTCCCGCCACTATGCCATAGCCGCAAAGCTTCCTATGCTTGAGCCCTCCGATTCCGCCGAAGCAAAGGCTTTTGCAAAGCTTGCCTATGAGCTTTCCGAAAAATTCGACGCTCCCGTCATAATGAAAATGTGTACGAGAGTTGCTCATTCACAGAGCATCGTTGATACCACCAACAGAATCGAAGCCGATATAAAGAAATATGAAAAGAACGGCCCGAAATACATTATGATGCCGGGCTTTGCCAAGGCAAGGCATCCCATTGTTGAAGAGAGAACAAAAGCCCTCACCGAATATGCGGAAACCGCAGAGATAAACAGGGTTGAAGAGGGAAGCGACAGCTCTCTCGGCATCATCACCTCATCCACCTCATATCAGTATGTAAAAGAGGTCTGCGGTGATAAGTATCCCGTTCTTAAGCTCGGCATGATAAATCCCCTGCCGGTTAAGAAAATCAAAGACTTTGCCGGAAAAGTCGGCAAAGTAATCGTTGTTGAAGAGCTTGACGATGTTATTGAAACCCACTGCAAAAAGATAGGCGTTGAGGTTACCGGAAAAGAGCTCTTCGGCTGTATCGGTGAATTCAGCCAGAATCTCATTGCGGAAAAGCTCGGCATTGAAACAAAATGCGGAGTAAAAACAGAGGAAATCATCCCCAACCGTCCTCCCGTTATGTGCGCAGGCTGTCCTCACAGAGGTCTGTACTATATTCTCAAAAAGAATAAAGTCAATGTTATCGGTGACATCGGCTGTTACACCCTCGGTGCGGTCGCTCCCCTTAACGCCGTTGACAGCGTTATCTGCATGGGTGCTTCCGTTTCGGGTCTTCACGGCTTCAACAAGCTCTCCGGCAAGGAGCACGAAGGCAAGAGCGTTGCCGTTATCGGTGACTCCACCTTTATGCACTCGGGCATTACCGGACTTGTAAACATTGCATATAATGAATCAAACTCCACCGTAATCATTCTTGACAATTCCATTACCGGTATGACGGGTCATCAGCAGAACCCCACAACAGGCTTCAATCTTAAGGGCGACCCCTGCACAAAGATTGACCTTGAGGCACTCTGCCATGCCGTCGGTATAAGAAGAGTCAGAGTTGTTGACCCGTACAATCTTGATGAATGCGACAAGGCTCTCAAGGAAGAGCTTGCGGCAGAGGAGCCCTCTGTCATAATCTCCCGCAGGCCCTGTGCTCTGCTTAAATATGTCAAGCATCCCGGCCCCATCACCGCAAAGGCCGACAAATGTATCGGCTGTAAGTCCTGCATGAGAATCGGCTGCCCCGCCATCAGCATTGTTGACGGAAAAGCCGTTATAGATTCAACACTCTGTACGGGCTGCGGTGTCTGCGCACAGCTTTGCCCCAAAGATGCACTTGGTAAGTAAGGAGGAACCGATATGAAAACAAAAAACATAATGATAGTCGGTGTAGGCGGTCAGGGCACCCTCCTTGCAAGTAAGCTTCTCGGCCGTATTCTCCTTTCAAAAGGTTATGATGTAAAGGTCAGCGAGGTTCACGGTATGAGCCAGCGCGGCGGCAGCGTTGTTACCTATGTCCGCTACGGCGACAAGGTCTATTCACCCATTATCGACAAGGGCGAAGCAGACATCATTCTCTCCTTTGAGCTCCTTGAAGCCGCCAGATGGATGGAATTCCTTGCCCCCGACGGCATTATAATCACCAATACACAGCAAACAAATCCCATGCCCGTAATTACGGGTGCAGCCGTTTACCCCGAAAATCTTGACAAAAAGATTGCCGAAGCCGGAGCAAAAGCAGATTGCCTTGACGCTCTTTCACTTGCCGTTGAGGCAGGCTCAGCCAAAGCAGTAAACCTTGTTCTGCTCGGCAGACTTTCCGCATATTTTGATTTCACCGAGGAGGACTGGCTCAAGGCGATTGAAGAATCAGTTCCTCCCAAATTCCTTGAAATCAACAAAAAAGCATTTGCACTCGGCAAAAATTCCGATTGACGAAGGTAATTTTTATGGAAAACTATTATCAGAAAGATATAGAGTGCGCCTCCCGTGAAGATATTAAAAAGCTTCAGAACGAACGCTTTCTCAAACAGGTAAAGCACGTTTGGGATAATGTTCCCTATTACCGTAAAAAAATGGAAGAAAAGGGCATCACCCCCGACGACATCAAAAGTCTTGATGACCTTAACAAGCTTCCGTTCATTTCAAAAGCAGACCTGAGAGATGCCTATCCTTACGGCCTGCTCGGAACAGACCTCAAAAACTGCGTAAGAATCCATTCCACATCCGGCACAACGGGAAAAAGAGTTGTTGCATTTTACACTCAGAATGACGTTGACCTCTGGGAGGATTGCTGTGCCAGAGCCATTGTTGCCGTAGGCGGCACAAAGGATGATGTCTGTCAGGTGTGCTACGGCTACGGCCTTTTCACGGGCGGAGCGGGCTTCCACGGCGGAAGCCATAAGGCAGGCTGTCTTACCCTGCCCATGTCCTCCGGCAATACCGACCGTCAGCTTCAGTTCATGACCGATCTCAATTCCACAATTCTCTGCTGCACCCCCTCCTATGCCGCATACCTTGCGGAAAGCATTGAGGAAAGAGGTCTGCTTGACCAGATCAAGCTTAAAGCGGGTATTTTCGGTGCAGAGGCATGGAGCGAAGAAATGCGTCACAGCATTGAAGATAAGCTCGGCATAAAGGCCTATGATATATACGGTCTTACGGAAATCAGCGGCCCCGGTGTTGCTTTCGAATGCAGTGAGCAGAACGGAATGCACATTAACGAAGACCATTTCATAGCCGAAATCATTGACCCCGAAACCGAAGAGGTGCTTCCCGCAGGCAGTGAAGGCGAGCTTGTTTTCACCTGCATTGACAAGGAAGCTTTCCCTCTGCTCCGATACAGAACAAGGGATATATGTGAGCTCAGTGAAGAAAAATGCTCCTGCGGGCGTACATTCATCAAAATGTGCAAGCCCAGAGGACGCAGTGACGATATGCTTATTGTCAAGGGTGTCAATGTCTTCCCGTCACAGATTGAAACCGTACTCATTGAGCAGGGTTACCCCGCCAACTATCAGATAGTTGTTGACAGAGTCAACAACTCCGATACTATTGAAGTCATGGTTGAAATGTCCGAGAGCAACTTCTCCGATAACCTCGGTAAGATTACGGAAATGGAAAAATCCCTTGTTGTGGCACTCAAAGCCATGCTCGGCATTCACGCCAAGGTCCGTATCGTGGCTCCGCGCACCATCGAAAGAAGCGAAGGCAAATCCGTAAGAGTAATTGACAAGAGAAAAATCTGAGGAGGCCGTTATTATGACAAAGAATCAGTTATCCGTTTTTCTTGAAAACCGCAATGGTATGCTCTGCGAAATCACGGGCATTCTTGCTCAGAACGGCATAAACCTTATTGCGCTGAATATCGCCGAAACCATGGACTACGGTGTTCTGCGTCTCATTGTTGACGATGAGAGAAAAGCCGCCGGAGTGCTCAGCGAAGAGGGCTTTATCGTTACTGTTACTCCTGTTCAGGTGGTAGATGTTCCCAACGAAGTCGGAGGCCTTGACGGGGTTCTCAAAAAGCTCTCTGCGGCAGGCATCGGCATTGAATATATGTATTCCATCTTCGGTGAGGTAAACGGAAATGCTCAGATGGTTTTCCGTATAGGCACCGATGAGGATATAGAAAAAATAATCGGCAAATAATTTTTTCGGGCGGTCTTTATCAGGTGAGTACTCATAACCGGATTACGGGCATTCACCTTTCTTTAAGGCCGTCTTTTAATTTTATAACATTCACAAACGAAAAGGTGAGAAAATGAAAAATTCACTTCTGAAAAGCTACCGTAAAGAAATAATTTTCTTTTATGCGCTTGCGGCTGTTTCGCTCATTGCCGCTTCCTTTGCCGACCTTAAAATCGACATTTTCCTCAACAATTCCTCAAATCTTATCGCAAGCTGGTTTGAACAGACGGGAGAAATGCCGTCAAGCCTGCTCATCACCGTTGCCATGGGTTTCATTCTCAAAACCGCAAACCCGAAATGGATGAAAGTCGTTGCAGCAATCGGATGTGTCGGCGCAGGCGGATATTTCGGCCACTGGTTCGGCGACAGACTTTTTGCGGAAAATGAATTTCAGGATGCCTACGGCATAATTTTCGGCGTCGGCTTCGGCCTTACCGTTATTTTCGTAATGCACTTCATTACCATACCGGAAAAAATGAGAAAGCCTTTGCTTGTAATTGCCTTTGTGGGTCTTTTTGCCGGAGGTCTCGGCACCCTGCTCGTTTCCGCAATGAAGGGTCTTTGGGGCCGCGTGCGTTTCAGAAGCATGGAGGCACCTTACGCCGAATTTACCCCCTGGTATGTAATCAACGGCTTTAACGGCTCACACTCATTCCCCAGCGGTCACACCGCAGGAGCCGCGGTCAGTTATCAGCTCATGCTCCTCCCCTACGCAAGCGAAAAATGCAGAAAGCACAAGACTGCTCTTTTCTTTATTGCCTTTGCTTTTACCGCCGTTGTTGCCGTTACCCGTCTTGTGATGGGTGCCCACTATCTCAGTGATGTTACAATGGGCGCAATCATTTCATTTTCCTGCACTCTTCTCGGCATGGCTTTTTATGAGAAATTCAGTGAAAAGCTTGGTGTATTAAGCAACCACTTGGATTAATTGTCTGTTGACTGTAAAAAAAGTGTATGATATTATGATTTTAACATAATAAAAGGAAAGAGGCGTCTGTATGTTATCCGTATTCTATAACATCATTCACATGATACTCAGAAAAACCGTTTTATTCTTTGTGGCAGGCATAATGTGCCTTTCATCCTTTACGGCGGTTGAGAAAGCGGAGCCCACAGTCAAAAACAGCGACACGGGCAAATACTTTCTTCCCGATTACGGCGAAACTCTTGTTGCCGCTCACCGTTCGGGAAAAGGAAGCGCACCCGAAAACACAATGATGGCAATTAAAAACTGCCTCACAAGTGACGAGCAGCCCGACATCTTTGAAATGGATATTCAGATAACAAAAGACGGAGAGCTCGTTCTCTATCACAGCCTTTTTGTTGACGAAAAGAGTGATGCCGCCGAGCATTTCGGCAGAAAGAACACACCTGTTTTTTCAAAGACCTATGCTCAGCTCCGTGAGCTTAATTTCGGTGAAACCTTCAAGCAGGGTGACTCCTATCCGTATAAGGGTCTGCGCGGTGACGAAATCCCCGATGACCTGAGAATTGCAAAGGTCTCCGATGTTTTTGATACCATTGAGGCCGCCGCACCCGGTCAGTTCAGATACATAGTTGAAATTAAATATCCTCACCCCTGGGCACCGAAAATGGTTGACAAGCTCTTCAAAATTCTTGATGAACGCAAGCTGACAGACCGCGTTATCATCGGCAGCTTCTGGAACGATGTGGGTCACTACATTGACAATCACTATGCAGGCAGGCTCATGCGCTCCGCAAATCCCTTTGAAATCGTTGATTTCTTCGGCTGTGCCATGAGAAACGATGACCTTTCAAAGCAAAACATCAAATATATGTCACTCCAGATGCCCTATTACTGGGATAACGGCCTTCTCCTGGTTTCAAATCTCGGTAAAACCAAGCTCATAGACTATGCTCACAAATACGGCATTTCCGTTCAGTACTGGACAGTTGACAAGCCGGAGGATGCCGAAACACTCATCTATAACGGTGCCGATGTTCTTATGTCGGATCACCCGGAAAGAATATTTGATATTCTTAACACATCCGAAGCAGAATAATTCCTTCTCATCAAATTTCCGGAGGTTAATTTATGGCAGGCAAGGCAAACATTGCTTTTGATAAATTCATAAATGTTCTCATAGATGTCATTCACAGAGGCATTACCGTTTACCGCCGTCCCTGGAAGCCGAAATCAGGCAGGAAGCTCGACCTTTCAAAATTCACACTCACCTTTGAGGATGATTTTGACGGAGATACCCTTGATGAAAATAAATGGGGTCATTTCGGTCAGGGATTGCGCAAGGGCGGCTACTGGGACTGCGAACAGACAAGCGTGCGTGACAGCTGTGTCGTAATCAGAAGTGAATACAAGGCCGACGGAAAATACGGTGAAGGCTTTTACACCGACCGTATTGACACCATGAAGAAATTCGAACAGCGTTACGGATATTTTGAGTGCCGCTGTAAGCTGCCGGCCTCCACGGGTCTTTGGTCGGCATTCTGGCTTTTCACAAGAAACATCAAGGATTTTGTTCCCGGAAAACAGGGCACGGAAATCGATGTTTTTGAATCTCCGCTTTATTACCGTGTCAAAAACGGTAAAGACAACGGGCTTGTCACTTCCAATATTCATTACGGCGGCTATGCTCTCGGTCACAGATATAAAAATGTTGCCGTACAGGCCCCGGATAATCCGTACACCGAATTCAACACCTACGGCGTTGAATGGAACAAAGACGGTTATATTTTCTATATCAACGGGATTGAAACCGGAAGAAGCCGTTTCGGAGGCGTTTCCGAGGTGCCCGAATATGTCATTCTGTCAACGGAAATCGACGGCGTGAACGGTAAGGCTTTTTACGGCTGGTCCGGCAAAGTGACCAAAGACAGCCCCACGCTGCCCGCCGAATTCATGGTTGACTATGTAAAGATTTATCAGTACACCGAACTGCTTGATAAAAAAGGTGAATAAAATGAAAATTTGCAAAAAGCTTCTCTGTGTGCTGCTCTGCCTGGTACTTACTGCGGTAATAATACCGTCGGCAAGTGCCGAGGAAAACTTCCCGGTAGTTTTCGTGGCAGGCTACACAAGCTCACAGATGTTTGTAAACAGAGGCACGGAAAACGAAGTAAAGGTCTGGAAGCAGGATGTGGCGGAAAAGGTGCTTGACGCCGTAAAAGCCGAAATTCCCGGAGTTGTTGCCGGGGCAGGTCTTGCAATTGCAGGCATAAACAAGCCTCTTTTCAAAACACTTCAGCCCTATGTGAACGACCTTATCGAATATATGCAGCTCAACGATGACGGAACATCAAAATATGATGTTGAGCTTTATCCCCACAGTGTTGAGGACACGCGCCTTGACAGACTTAAAGAAATAAAATATTATCCCGACCACGATTCTCTTATGAATCTCGGTGAAAAAGCGGGAGACGAAAATGTTTACTGCTGTACGCTTGACTGGCGTCTCGGTCAGGTTGACAATGCCGCCGTGCTCAACGATTATATCAACGAGCTGCTTGAAGCAACGGGCAAAGAAAAAGTCAGTCTGATGGGTGTCAGCTTCGGCGGTCAGGTCGTTGCGAGCTATCTTTCCCTTTACGGCGGCGAAAAAGTCAACAATGTTGTTCTGCACTGCCCCGCCC
The DNA here is from genome assembly GCA_045642725.1 of Acutalibacteraceae bacterium. Taxonomy (GTDB): domain Bacteria; phylum Bacillota; class Clostridia; order Oscillospirales; family Acutalibacteraceae; genus CAG-177. The sequence goes on along the minus strand of JAZUJJ010000105.1, from coordinate 53,118 downwards.
TTGACGGCAGCACCATTGCTTCCGAGCTTCTTAAAGGCGATGTTACCGTTGCCTGGTCCGACGCCCTTGACCTTTACTGTTCATACGACAAGGTTGAGCAGGAATATTCCGTAATCACCGACCTTATCAGCATTTCTTTCCTTGATGAATTCCTTATGGATTTCATTAACTATGAGCTTCTTGACTTCTTCCTTAATTTCGGAAGCGTTTGGGACCTTGTACCCGTCAGCGAATATGCCGCCCTGCGTGACAAGCTGCTCACCGATGGAACTCACGGTGAAATAATCAGAAAGAGCGATATTTATCATTTTGAAATAGCCGCAAAAAGAAAAGAAACCTTTGAAAAGCTTAAGAGCGAGGGCGTTGATATTTCCATAATTGCCGGTTACGGCTGTGAGCCCGTTGTTTCCTGCGGCACAAATTCAGACGGCGTTATTGACCTTGCCTCTGCCGCCGGAGCCTTCTGTGCCGCCCCTGGTAAGGCACTTTCAAAGGATTACAAGCAGCAGGCCTGCACTGAGCACTGCCATATTTCTCCCGCAAATACGGTTGATGCCTCTGTCGGTTATCTGCCCGAAAACACATGGTATATCGAAAATATGTACCACGGTCTCGGCGTAAATGAAACAAAAGTAAATGAGCTGATGATGACTCTGCTCACAAGCGAAGAAATAAAAGATGTTCATTCTTCTGCCGAATATCCTCAGTTCATTGCTTCGCAAAACAGATGCCGCGGTTTATACTGCTCCTTTGACAACTGTGCCGAGGGCTATTTGACCCCCTATTCCTCAAAACTCAACATTACCAATGTTTCCAGAAAAGACACGGTTTATATCAATTCGATTTCCTGTATCGGTGCGGATATTGATTTCAGCTACAAGGTCTGCACAAAGCTTGCCCCCGGCGAAAGCTTTGCGGCAGATGTGGTCGGCAAGCTCCCCGGAAACATGAGCACATTCAAGGTAAAAATTGAATTTACCGACGAAAAAGAAAGTGTTACAATAGGTAAAGACAGAATTCAGAGCTTCCGTTTTGTTGACAATGAAAACCTTGACGGTATTCTTTACGACGGAGTAAGCACGGAAAGCACGACAATTCCCGATATTCCCGCCGTAAAAAGCGGCAGGCTGAATTTCAAAGCGTTCTTTGCTCATATTTTCTATGTGATTTATAATTTCATTATGAATATCAAGTCAAAATAAATTTTTCCGGCACGGTTCGGTTCTGAACCATGCCGGAATTATTTTTACCGTTATATGATTTTTATCTCCACAAGAAATACATCCGTAACCGATTGAACACACGGTGATATTTTAACCTCGCCCCAGCCCTCTTCTCCGTTGTAAGGCGGCTTTGGCGGGAAATTCTTGCCGTCTGATATGAACTGATGTCCTTCCCCTCCGGTTTTCGTAATAACCGCATTTTCCGGCAAAAGCACCCGGCAGACAGCCTTATGACCGCCGTTTTCAAAAATCACGGTGTTTCCGTGTATTTCGGGCTCCTTCTGACAATGCAGATGAAAGGTTTTTCTGCTCTGCGCATTCAGTGCGGTTACTTCATCTCTGACCGTAACAACACGGTTTATATGGTCATATTTCATTTTTCTGACAACGCTTTTGCAGGAATGGATGTAAGCCGGAGACATATCAACACTCAGCTCGCACCCGTTTTCGCTTTCGCTGTGGCCGAGAATATGAGCCATAAGATATTTTTCGGAAAGGAGCTCTTCAACGCTGTCCGCTTCATCTCCGTCGGCAGGCCGCCTTGTGCCTCCGTCATATTTTATATCTTCATCCCATTCACCGAAAAGAGGCTTACCTGGCATTTCGACCGTAAGGCAGTTGTGAGCAGAGGTTTTTGTAAGATACTGTCTTCTGTGAGGGCTGTGATAGCTGTCATAAATTCCCGAGTCCGTAAGAAGCGGAGCCCCGCAAAAAATCTGAAAGCATCCCGTGTCAAGATGGTCGTGATTTGCCCCCCAGTATTCTCCTCCCTTGAAAAGTATGTGAGTGTCGCCGCTTTTGAATACGGTTTCACCTACGGGAGAGCCGAAATATCTGCATTCCGGCAGAGGTACACTGTCTTTCATTTTTATTTTGCTGCCGAAAATCAGCATACTGACGGCAGAAAAAAGTCCTTCACCCCAGGAACCTTCCGTATAATAGTCCATACCGTGATGAAGCGGAAGCAGAAATTCACGGCAGAAGCCCCTGCGGAAAGCAGAATAAAAATCCCTTCTGCCTGTAAGAGCATAAGCGAAAAAGAAGGGCACCGTAAAAGGCGCAAGTCTGTTATAATCGCTCTTGTTTTCATTGAAATCGTCACCGAGGCGTACCGTCTGACCGTCTGGTCTGGTCATATACATAAACCAATCGGCAGTCTTTTCAAGGCGCAGAAAAACGCCCTTACCGCTCATGGCGGTAAAAATCAACTCTGCCCAGGCAAGGCTCAGCCAACGGTAGCTTCCGTAAGTCGGACCCTGATTGTGAGCTCCGCCGTCAAGCAGGCGGCGCACGGGTTCAATATATTCGCCGCAAATTCTTCCGGCGCAGAAATCGTATATATCGGGTCTTTCATCATAAACCGCAACCGAAAAAGCAAGCAGGTCACGAAGAAGCTGTGCCTCCGTACCGTGACCCGAAACGGGTGACTGCTTTACGGGAGGATAACCCATTTCAAAATAAGCGGCGGCTATTGACTCACACTTTGAAATTATATAATCTTTTTGCTCTTCCGACAAAAAAGAATAACACCAGTCATAAACCTGTGAGGCGGTAAAAATCAGATGTCCGCCCCACCTTGCGCCCATATTTCCGCCTGTAATAACAAACGAGTCAAGAAGAAACATCAGCGTACCGACGGCTTTTTCGGCATCGGCTTTTTCAGACGAAAGAAGAGCACGAAAAGCAAGAGCCTCCGCCGTCAGCACCTCGGCAAGGTCATAGCTGCCGTATTCCGGCGTTGCTCCCCTGCCCGTAACCGGGCGTAAACAAAGCTCTTCAAAAACATCCTTTGCCTCGGAAAATTCCGGATTTTCGAGGCTTTCTTTTATTTTCGGAATATCCGCCCTTCTGAGCATAAGTCTCGGATGCTCATGCGGCGGAATAACAAACGGCTTTTTATACGGTGATTCAAGCATGATTCTGCCTTTCTCAATACTCGGACATTTTTTTGCAGACCTCTGCCGGAATTTCGTTTTCCGGCGGCAGACCTTCATCAATATATCTGCGGCTCTCTTCAATGAGGGCTTTTGCGATTTCACTTCTCAGGTCAAAGGTCGGCCCGCCCATATGGGGCATCATAATAAGGCCGGGAGCATCATAAAGTCCGCAATCCTTTTCGGGGGGTTCTTTTTCATAAACATCAAGTACCGCTCTGAATCTGCCCTGCATAAGAAAATCGGTGAGGGCCTGCTGGTCGATTATTTCTCCTCTTGATGTGTTCACGAAAAGAGCATCCGGCTTAATCAGCTCAAAAAGGGATTTACCGATAAGGCCGTGGGTTTCCGTGTTAAGAGGCGTATGCACACTGATTATATCCGAACACGAAAAAAGCTCTTCAAGGCTCACCTGAGTTATGCCGTATTTTTCTTTGTATTCATCGGGCACGGGTACAATATCATAAACAAGAAGCTTTACACGGAAAGGTGCCAGCATTCTCACAAGATTTTTTGCCACAGCCCCGAAGCTGACTATACCGACGGTTTTTCCGATAAGACCTTTATTGCGTGCATTGTCCTCTTTCCATTTGCGGTTATTTTTAAGCTCCGTGCTGTAAAACGGAATATTTCTTTGTGCCGCAAGGATGCAGGAAAGTGCGCCCTCTGCCGTTGATTCGGCAAAAAACGCATTTCCCGATATGACTTTAATTCCTCTTTTGAACATTTCTTCCGAAACAAAGGGCGCCGGAGTGCCGCAGAGATGCACAAGCAGTTTAAGGCACGGAGCGGCGTCAAGTATCGTTTTGTCAAGCCTCGGTGAGCCCCAACAGGTCATATATACCTGTGCGTCACTTATCTGAGCGGCAATGTTTTCCTTTGTCAGTTCACCGCTTATTTCCTTAACCTCTCCGCATTTGCCGAGAAAATCCATATTTTCGTCTGTCAGAAAGCTCGCCCTTGTTTCATCATTTTCTATTGCAATAAATGTTTTCATTCAAGAATCATAACCTTAAGAAATTTTTGCATTGCTTCTTCAAACTCCGGCAGCTCCGGGTGCCATTTCTTTTCCCATTCAAGGGAAAATGCCCCTTCATATCCGTCAGAAAGCATTTTCGATACAATGGGTTTTATCGGTATTTCGCCATCACCGGGAAGCAGAAGCACCCCGTTTTTCAAATCCTTAATATGCACATGGCGTATAAACGGGCGCATTTTCTCATAAAATTCGAGCCAGTTTTCGCCGTACGGAGCCTGCGTGTGGCAAATATCCCATATAAGACCGAAGTTTTTTTCGTTTTTCAGCGCCACGGCAACGGGTGAAAGAGCCTCTGCGGTATTGAAATCCCCGTGAACCTCAAGAAGAATGTCAACACCCTTTCCGAAAGCAAAATCACAAAGCGTTTTTATACCGCTTATGACCCTGCATGTGCTTTCCGACGGGTCGCTTCCGAGATTGTTGCCGAAAACTCTTATGCCCTTTGCACCGAGTTTTTCTGCGGTAAGTACCGCCGCTTTTCCTTCGGCAACGGCTTTTTCAAAATTATCTTCATCATGAAAAGAGCAGGATGTGCCGAGAATCAAAGGCTTAACGCAGGCTTTTTTCAGCTTTTCACGGGTGTTTTCCATATTTTCTTCCGAAAAATCAGTTATCATCCGGTTGTCAAGCTCGCCGTCAATACCTCTTATTTCGAGAAACGGAATGTCATATTTACGGCAAAGCACAAGTATTTCATCAAGATTTTTTTCGGTACAGCCGAGAGTTGAAAAACAAAGCTTCATTTATTTATCCCTTATCTTCACTGAGCATTTCAACAAGCTCCGACATATCCTCGGAAAGCCTGCCCTGGTTTTCCTTTGCAAGCATGGCGCGGCGCTCATTGAGAGCCTTGTACATATCTATTTTCTTCTGCCCGTCAAGGTCATAAAAGAACAGAGGAACCGTATTTATGATATCGGGCAGGAAGCTTCCCGCCGCATAGAGAGCAAACACCTTACGGTAAACATTAACGGAATCCTGTGCCCAGTATGTGGATTCGAGAGTTGTGTCATATCCCGTCCATTTTATGACCGCAATGGCCATAAGAGTGTTGAGCGGCTGAGTCAGCTTTTTAATATAGTTGACAATCAGATACATTGTTCCGTCAGGGCGTTCGCCGGTAAGATACTCTGTATAATCGTTGATTTCTCTGTTGATTTCGCCTTCATAAGCCTTTGCGGGGGCGTTATTAAGACCGTTGAGGCCGTAGCAGAAGGTGAAAACAAGCCCGGCAAGCCACCATTTTTTCTTGGGCATAACTATCCAGTCGAAGATGACCCAGAGAACACTGAGAGAAAAGTCCCACGCTCTGAGCGTGATAACAAGGTTGCGGTAGCTCTTGAAACGTTCTTTCCAGGGCTTTATGAATTTAATCGAAATAAGATTGCAGATATGGTAGAAGGCATACATGGGGGCCATGTGAAGGGCTCCGCCGAAAATTTCAAGCTGAGTAATTACATCCCATGAATATCCGCCGTTGCTCCACCAGCTTACGAGGAATTCCGCACCGACTTTTCTCAATGCATATTTGTTTTTGAGAACATAGAACATTGTCTTGGTTATGGGAGCGGGCTTCGGCTGCAGAATAACTCTTTCGGGACATTTCACCGCAACACCCATTGTGCCGACGGCACCGAGTACGCTTGTGATAATTCCGATAACAGCAAAAAGCATGGGCTGAGAAACGGTTATGGCACCGAAATTGTTAAGTGTCATTATGGGAACATAAATTGCCGCAATCAAATCACTGCCGTATTCGCCCGCGTAGCTCTTGGCGAGAGCAACATTTATTCTGTCCGTCGGGCACGGCGATTGCAAGGTCGGATAGTTATCCGCGGGTATGTTGAATATGGTTGAAAATGTTTCCTGAGCAAACAAGGTTATAAACACGAAAATTATCTTTTTCGGGTCATTCAGACCGGTATCACCCATAAACAGCGCCCCGCAATACAGAATCGCCGTTGACAGGAAATAAGGCAGCGGAGTAAAAAGAATATAAGGTCTTGCCTTACCCCAGCGGGTTCTCGTTTTATCATAAATAATACCCATAAGCGGGTCATTCAGAGTGTCATAAACGCTGATAAGTGCCTTGATGACCGTAACATAGATAAGGTCGATTTTCAGCACCTTTGTGTAATACATATTTGCGTAAAGGTCAAGACCGGATTTAAGAGAGCGTGAGAAATGCTGAACCATCATCCACGCCGTTTCGGAAATCGAAACCTGTCTTGTGCTGTAAACATCCACGGCAAGATCTTCATATTTGCGAAGAATCTTATCATCCATGGCGGCGGCTGAATAATCATCCGCTTTCAGAAACCGGTTAACGAGTTTTTCTTTTGTTGAAGACTCTGCCACAGATTATCCCTCCTTTACTGTCACGGTGCAGGCGCGTTTGAAATTTCCGTCCTCGGAAATAAGATAAACAACCGTTTTGCCGGGAGCAATTCCCGTAACCCTTCCGTTTTCATCGACCGAAGCCGTTTTTTCATTTTCCGTAAACCATCTGACATTTTTAACGGTGGCATCTGCGGGCTTGAATTCGGGGGTAATAGTTTCGCACGAGCCCACCGAAACGGTGATTTCCTTTGAGGAAAGTTTAATATCCTCAAGCTCTTTTCTGACCCAGTAAAGGCACTCTGCCTTATAGGTTTCGCCGCAGTAGCTGAATTCTCCCGTAACCGTTACGGGCTCATTACTGACCTTGTGAGCTTTATAGAAATTGCCGTCAATCGAAAGAACCGACGGGTCTGAGGACAGCCACTTTATCTGAATTTCCGCAGGAGAAAGATCGGAAGTAACGGAATATTTAAGCTCATCCGAATCACCTTTGGAAATATAGAAAACATCGGAATTAAAGCTGAGCCCGGCATAAGTGAAATCATAGCTTTCTTTCTGATTGAGGATAAACCCGATGCGTGCGCTGCCTAATTTTTCGTAGATTCCCTTAAAGGTGAGCAAGGCGGAAACCTTACATTTACATTCGGCTGTGAACGAAACGGGTGCAGCGTTTTCCGATTTTGCCTTTGCCGTAAAAACAGGCTCGGTATAATCAAGTGTTACTTCCGTAATATCCGCAGCCGGAGCAAATTTTTCTTTGAGATAGTCAAGAACGGCACTGCTGTCATCAAGGCCGAAGCTTCCGGTAAAGGAAAGTGAAGGAATTTCATCGGAAGAAAAATCATTGAAGACTATTTCGTATTCCGTTTCACTTTCATTTTCTTCATTTATCCTGCATTCGGCTTTTGATACATCCGTCTGCTCAAAGCTCACGGAGGGAACATGAGAGGAAATATCCTCACCGAAAGAGCCGGAAAATGCTTTTTCATTTTTTCTGTCCCTGATAATATCCGTAAGAGAAGATTTAATAAAATCAAAATAGCCCGGTAAATCCTTACTGCCGCCCTCAACGGTAACGGAGTCGGAATCAAGAGAAACATCGGAATTTCTGTTAAGCTTGATTCCCGTTTCATTTTTCACGGTCGCTTCCATTCCGGAAACAAGCGAGAGAATTTCCGCCTTGTCCGTCGGCAGTATTATTTCCGATTTATTATCATCCGGCATCGGTGCCGTGCCCTCATAGCTGAGAATGTACCTTGCTCCGAAAACCGTACCGAGAGCAAAAATGGCAATGAGAGCAACGGTAACGCAGGCTAAAATAACTTTTTTCCGATTCTGATTCGAGTCAAGCTTATCTATTTTTTCAAGTCGAAGCCGTTCTTCATCGGTAAGGGATGCGCGGATATCTTTTTCATTCATTGTCCGTTGCCTCCTCTTCCTCAATACGGTAAGCTTCTCTGACAAGCTTTTCTCTTTCGGCGCGTTCGCTTTCCGTTTCCGCAATAGGTGCGGGAATATCCATAAGAGCTATCTTACCGGATTTATATTTTTTGCGGTATTCCTCGCGGATTATATCCTCCGGCTGATAATTTCTCACGGGAGGCACTTTAAGATTCCAAAGTGCCGCGCCGGCGGCAGCAGCGAAAAGAATTATTCCGGCAATAAACAGAGGATTTACGCTGCATTGAAAAGCATCGGCAAAATTACCGCTCACCTTTTTCAGCGAAAAAGCCGAAATTGCCGCAGCGGCAACAGAAGCGGCACCTCCGAAGCCGAATATGGCCATGGAAATACCCGTTTTTTTATTACCGATAAAACAAAGAAGCTCTGTCAAAAGAATTAAAACGGCAAACACAGTCGCCGCAAGCAGGCAGAGCATCAGCCTTGTTACCGCATCTGCGACCACACCGAAAGGCTCGGTTCCCGCAAGGGCTAAAACCTTTGCAAACAGGTCACTGCCGAAAAAAGCGGAATACACCATATCAATGGCATTAAAGCTCAGGGAATGCGAATAAACCGGAGTGTTGACGGCAAAGCTTCCGAAAGGAATAACGACCGCCAGAGCAGGCAGGAACGCCGCCGCTATTTTTAATTTCTGAGGCAATCCGGAAACAAAAGCACTTTTGAATTTTTCCACATTTATGCGGAAAGATGCCAGCGACATTTCGGCAACCCGTCTGTCTTTCTCAAACCTCGGCTCAAAATCGGCAAACATTATGTTTACACCGCATTTCGGGCAATATTGGCTGATATTGAACACGGAAAGCTTATGACCGCATTTTGGGCAATTTGCCATAATATATTCTCCTTCCGAATTTCTTTGTATGCACAATGTATGAATATAAATACATAATACATAAAGAAAGCAAAAAAATCAATAGGAAACACAAATATATCGAAAAGACAATTTACGAATTTTTCATAAATTATTGAATAAATAATTTGAAAAATAAAAAAAAGTATGTTATAATACAAAAGTCTAATCTCAAAAACTATGATTGGAGGACAAAAAATGAAAACTTTCAAGCGCACTCTTTCAGTTCTACTCGCAGTTCTGATGGCATTTGGTGCACTCACTGTCGCTTATGCGGCTGACCCCGAGGATTCCGCTGTTGCCGGAACAGTCGGCACTGCATCCGAAGGCAACCTTTCCGCTCTTGATGAGGTTGACTGCTATTCCTTCGCTTTCACGGCAGCAGGCTTCGCAAAGGTTAAGTTCACCACCCCCGGCACAGGCTCGGAAATCCCCTATTACACCGTAACCGTTTCCGGCCCCGACAAAAAGGATGTTCTTTCTTTCAACGTTGACGGTAACGATGTTGAAGCGGTTTCTCCCGATTTTTATGTCGGTATCGGTACCTATTATGTAAAGGTTGCCGCCGGTTCCGCTTTCGTTGAAGACAAATACAGCGTAACCCTTATTGCTGTTGCTCCCGTTGCCGATGCAAAAACAGAAATCGAAAGCAACAACACCACATCAACCGCCACCGCTGCCTCTCTTGACACATGGTATTACGGCGCTGTCGGCAAAGGCGATGTAGACTATTATTCATTTACCGCAAAGCAGGGCCTTTTCAGCATTGACTGCAAAAAGACCGATGGCAAAAGAGGCAATTTCAGATTTGAGGTCATTCAGCTTGTCGGCAAAGAAGAAAAAATATTTGCTTCCTTTGATTACACCGAATCATCCAAGGACCTTGTTTACGGCTCCGAAATCGGTTCCAATGCCGGCACATATTATGTAAAGGTAAGCGGCGTTGACGGCAGCTGCGGCAGCTATTGCCTCAGAATTTTTGCAAAGGCCGATTCTTCTACCGAAGCCGAATATAACGACGTTGTTGCTTATGCCAACGAAATCAAGGCAGACGGCTTACTCTTCGGCGCTATCACCGCAAAAGACGATGTTGATATGTTCAAAATCGTTCATGCAGAAAACAGAACCACCGAAAACACAAAGACCTTCAGCAACACCTACAAGGTAGTTATCAACGCCGCACTTTCCACCACCGATGCCGTATGGAAGGTTGAAGTATTCAAGCCCTCTGCCGACGGCGTTGTAAATGTTTTTGAAGGCAATGTATCCGCAACTCAAGCTGCAACCATCAACTTCAACGCTTTTGAACCGGGCACATATTACATCAAGATTTCCGCCGGCTCAAACTACAGAAGCGACGATTACAAGCTTACAATTTCCACCGAAAAGAACGAGCTCAAGCTTTCAACCATTGAGCAGATCAAGGCTCTCTTCTCCTCTGACGGATTCAAGAATCTTATCGCTCAGTTCAAAGAGCTTATCGGCAACATTGATTTGATTTACACCATCGTTAATCTTTTCTCAACCTCGATCGGCACAATCTTCAAATGGATAAGAGATTACGACTGATAAGGTTAAATAAATAATTACAAACAGCATAAAAGAGGTGACTTCCGAACGGGAAGTCACCTCTTGATTTTATTCAATTATAGAGTTGCTTCAGAAGTTACTTCAGATTAAGAACGGTGAGCAGCTGGAAGTGGTCACTGGCATAGACTCCGTCATAGGTATCCGTAAGCACCTTGTATTCCTTTACATCAAAGCCGTCCTTGGAAATCATGAAATAATCAATACAGTTATTGTCAAGTCCGGCGCCCCAATTCTGATAGGTACAGCTTGTCATGGTGTTTTCGGTCTGATATTTTGCATCAAGGAAGTTTTCGGTTACCGCCGCATAGGTTTCCGAATCCTCTTCCGCATTGAAATCTCCCATTATTACCGACGGCAGCGAACCGAAAGCTTTGATTTTATCAAGAACAACATTTATTCCGTTTATTCTCGCTTCGTCGCTGATATGGTCAAGGTGAACATTAAACACCACGAATTGTTTTGCCGTACCGAGCTCTTCAAGAATAACATAGCTGCAAATTCTGTAGCAGGCTGCTCCCCAATCCTTACTCATTTTTTCGGGGGTTTCCGAAAGCCAGAAGGAGCCCTTATCAATGAGCTTATACATATCGGTTCTGTAAAAAACGGGACAGCCCTCAGAATTGATCATCTTATCACGGTAGGTTATCACCGAATCAAACTGAGGCAGTGCTGCGGTCAGATAATTGTACTGCCATTTTGTCACTTCCTGAAAACCGATTACACCGGGGCATTCATTTTCTATGCCCTTAAGCAGTAAATCAGCTCTGTAAAACCAGCTCTTTTTCCCGGTATCAAGAGGATTGATACAGCGTACATTACAGCTCATAACTCTTATTTCACCTGCGGTATCAGGGCCTTTAAGCTCAAGCTGCCTTTTATTTTTTCTGTAATGCGGATAGTGGAAAAACATAATGCCCGTCATAATGACTACCCCCGCAAGAATAAGAGAAACAAGAGTAAGTACCACTCTTTTTGCTATTTTCTTTGCTTTCATTTTCACGCCTCACAGCTTATAATTAAGACTTGTTACAGAATAAATTCCGGTTTGTATATCTTAATATTATTTTTATGGGCCATTTCAATAAACCATTCACGTTCAACATCTTTTTTTAATATTGAAAATGCAAATCCTCCTCCTCCGGCACCGCAAATGCAACAACATTCAATCAATTCGGAAAATTTGTTTGTAATTTTTTGATACGATTCATTTTCAATTTTGCCGGAAAGCTTTTTCAATAATTCCGAATGCCTGTTTATACAGTTGATAAACATTTCAGCATTACCGTTTTCAAATACTTCCCTTTCAAATAATGCAAGCTTTTTTAATTCACATATTGTTTCTAAAGTTTCTCCATCACCGTAAGAACATCTTTTCATAATATCGCTGAGAATAAATCTGCCATAAAAACGTTCTCCGGTGTAAATTAAAACCGCTTTATGCTTTAATAAATTCAGGATCTGTTCGCTGGGTTTAAATAATTCGTATTTTATATTTTGATCTATTCCTTTATCTGTGGTAATCAATTTAAATCCATTAATAAAGCCACCAACCTGGTCTTGCCAACCGCCACCGGTTTTCATTAATTGCTCAGCACAAAAAACTTTTTCAAAGAGTGCTTTTTCGCTTAACTCCCTTCCGGTAATATCATACAATGCTTTTATAGCGGCACTTAATAAAAGACTGCTCGTTCCCAATCCAGATCCCTTTGGAAGATTTTCAGCACAAGTTGACAGCACAAATCCTCCTCCGAGTTTTTTCAGTATCTCATTCATGTTGCATTTTGCTGATAAAGGAATTATACCACTTACAACCAAAGCTGCCTTATGCAAAGCAAAAACATCATTCACATTACTAAAATCCGTCAAGCTTTGAACATCAAAAAACGAATGCTCTGAATTCATATCTTCGCAGCGTAAAATAATACGATCTTTATTTATTCTTTTTACTGCTGCGCTTATAGGCAGATTACCATCAATAGACACAGTCGCATTCAAAACAGCTCCTCCAAAATCAATACAATAAGGAGCTGCATCCGACCAAGTTCCTCCAAAATTTATTCTGACCGGTAATCTGCATACTGAAGTGCTTTTATTCAGGGCAACACGCTCTGAATAATCTATTTTTTTTATAGTATTTTTTACTATCTGATTACTGATTTTTTCATATGAATTAAAATCGGATAAAAATGCAATCCAACTTTTCCATTCAAACGGTTCTGTAAAATCCGCATCCGAAAAGCCTGATTCTAAACTGACACAACCATTTATTCCTTTCAAAGATGCCTTGACAGCCTCCAAACGTGAATCGTAAACCCCGTACTGCTTTTTACTCCAAAAATCACGAGTTTTATCAAATCCGTCAACAGAAAAAACTCTTGCCGTATATTTCCGGTTGTTCAATCTGATGCAATGGACAACGGTATTATCGGGAATATTGACATCAGCAAGTTCTGCGGAGGAAATAAAACAGTTGTTACCGATTGAACAGCCGTTCCTTATAATACAATTTTCAATGTATGTTCCTTTACCTATTTCAGCTTTAGAATCGATAATGCTGTTATAGGATTTATAACCATTCAAATCTGTGAACAATTCAAGTACTTCTTTTGTAGTTCCGATATGAATAAATCTCTGATCAGGCAAGATGTTAACGAACAATTCTTCCTGATTAAAGAGACAATCGTATATTTTTCCCCTTGCTTGAATCAAGCGATCATTTACTTCTGTCTCCCCGGACTGACTTAAATAATCATTCAAATTTCCTTTAGTTGCCAACGGATACAAAAAATCACTGTAAAAATTTAATTTAACATCTGCAAATTCCGTATTTATTTTTTTATGGCAGCATAATGTGTTGTATATTCGTTCCAAACAAGTCGGTGTAAAATAAACAGCTCCTGTATCTAATAATACTTCTCCCGCCGAATTAACAGCACCTTGATTTTTCAGAACATCTATCGGCTTTTTATGTAAAAAATCAATCACCTTTGAGCCTTCACATTTAAACACTCCGTGGTTAACACCATTTTCAGCAACGGTTTTAACAGCAAAAGCCGTGTTATTATACAAAAAATGGAAATCAATATTTGTATCCAAAAGGATATCGCTTGTGGATATAATCATTCCACCATCAAAAAAAGATGTCAAATGATTGAATGATTCTAAAATTTTATCAAAAAAATCACAATTATCAAATGGCCACGGAGCGAAGGCCTTACCGCAAACAGAATACTGAGGTATTCTTCTGCTTTCCCCCCCCGAATTTATTAAAAGTATTTTTTTATCCTTTGGGAATACATGAGTGCCTTCAATGCAATATATTTCTTCTAAAGCCTTAAGGAAAGCGCATCCCGAACCAATACTTCTGTCACCATCAGAAATGACGATGCAACATGTTGCATCGTCTATCTGACCATCTCTCTGTTTAGAAATAAGATGCTGCCTGAAAGCTTCAGCTTGGTTATTATTTGCAGCGGTAAGTATAATATAATCCCAAAACTTCAAGCGCATCTCATCTCCTTATAGCTTAATAAATATATTTAACAACTGCTTGATTTACACAAAGCATTCTTCTTTCGCGTCTGCCATACCAAACCATATCTCTTGAAAATGTTTTCCAATCATCAGGAGTATTAGGACACGAAACAGTCAAAACATTTTCCAATTCCGGTAAAGGAATATAAACATTATCAAAAATGTGGCAAAAATATGTATGCCAATCTTTTTTCAGATTTATTTCAAATCCCTTCAGGCCCGGATATTTAACCATACTCTTCTGATAAAGAAACAGTTCCTCAAATATATCATCTTTAATGTTGAATTGTTTTAAAAACGGTTTCATTTCCTCGTAAAACAAATCTTTATCATGAGCAATACTTAAATATGCAAATTCCGTAAACGGCCATATTACATCGCCGGCCCAATCCAATTCGCATCCATATGATCCTTTTCCCTGAAGCAGTTCTAAATGAATATTTCGTATTTTATTAAAGACTGAAAAGGCAACCGTATTCTTATTTTCAAAAACATATTCATACAGCTTTGAATAAAAATCATAGTATGATACATTAAGCTCATAATGTATATATTGGGCAAAAAATTGCATCAATCCCATTCCGTGAAAAGCATAGGTGAGAAAATAAAACAAATTTGCCGAAACCCAATCCTCTTTACTAAGCGTATTTGTTTCAATAACAATATCAATGTATTCCGGATATTTGTCCTGTTCCTCTTTGTTGGTATGAAATGAGAGCGGCATTTTTACCGATTTGATTCCGTGCCGTTTTATATAATCGGGTTGAGACATTTTTGAATTCATCAAAAGCTGGCAATTATATACGCTGATGGGTATATGATGTCCAACCTCAAAAAACAAACAGATATTTTCGCAAAAGCTTTTCAACGTTTCGCCGGGCAGTCCGAGTATAAGCTCTGCAAGAGTTGAAACTCCGACTTTCCTGTACATCTGATCCATTTCCTGAAATTTCTCTTTTGTGAAATTTGTGCGTCCGATATTTTTTAATGCATCAGGATTAAGTGTCTGTATTGATAAAGAAGCGCTTTTCAAAACACCTGCATCATTAAGCTTTTTGCTGATTTCATACACGAAGTTTTCTCCGCTCTTGGCAGTGCAGAAATTAACTTTATTGGGAAATCCCGATTTGTTCCTGATTTCAATAAGCTTTTCTGCGATTTCCATATCTCTTTTTATGATACCGAAATTCGCATCGGAGCACAGGCAATAGTCTATCTTGTTATCGGAAAACCATTGAAGATCGGAATACACCCTTTCCAACGGGAAGCAGCGGATCTTTGACTTGTATATTCCCCAGTCACAGTATGAGCAGCCATAAGGACAGCCTCTGTTAGTTTCAAGTATAACAGAAAAATTATAATCATAATTTTTCATTATTTTATCAAAGATCCCCATACTGTAAGGGGAAGGAAGATCATCGACATCATATATTACGGATTCGTTTTTGCATATGTTTCCGTTTTGATCTCTGTATGAAAAATTAGTTATTTTTGAAAAATCAGTACCGTTTTTTAATGCAAGAAGCAAATCGCGGAACGGTATTTCACCTTCATCATGAATTAAAAAATCAACAAACGGAAATTCTTCTAACTGTTTTGCATTATAAGAATTAACATTGTGTCCGCCAAAAAGAATATAACATTCCGGATATGCTTTCTTTAATTTTTCTGCAAACCTTAAAATATATTCATAATTCCAGATATAGCAGGAAAAGCCGACCAGAAAAGGAGAATCCATTGACTGAATCTGCTTGTCGATATCTTCAAAAAGAAAAAGCAAATCAGCCAGTTCATAAGTTTCTTTTATTGACTCGTTACTCCAAGCATACGCAGCTATTGAACCAACAGAATATGGTAAATACACATTATTCCCGATGCAATTGCCCGGTTGAACAAAATAAACCTTTTTCATTTCAATTCCCTTCTTTGTTAAATATTAATACACTCTTTCATTTTCATAAACCGAACTTTAAAAGCAATTCTGAAATAAGCCAAGACCCTCAATGGTCTGAAATGTTTTCTTCCGTCTGTTCTGTCACGCCATGTCATTGGCAGTTCTGAAAAGGCAACATTCAGTTTCAGCATTTTCATTTTGGCTTCAAAAAATGAAAACACACCGTTTTCATTTAAAATCAAAGCGTCATATAATCTGACCGAAGCAATCTGATAAGGAAAAGAAAATTCTGTGTACTTATTGTTATACAGCACAGAGATAAAACGCTGAAAAAGATGGCTCAGTAATTTGCGAATGAACCCGTATCCAACTAATTTTCCTCCGTTTATCCATCTCGAAACGCAGGGAACACAATTTGAATTTTCTTTTTGCTTTGAAACAAACTCACCAACCACAGATAAATCTGTAGCATTATCTGCCGCAGCATATATTACATGAGTTCCTTTAACAAGAGGCAATGTCTCTTTAAGTAAAATATAACCTGATGATTTGATTTGCTGTGAATATATTTCAACAAAAGGATATCTCTGCTTGTATTCCTCTGCAATTTTTATTGTCTGAACAGCAGTCCTTTCATGAGTACAAAGTAAAATCTGAACCAAATCCTCCGCATTACATGACAAAATAAGTTTATCAAGATTTGTTCTTAAGCTATCGGTTTCATCAGTAATGCAAATAACAACAGATACTGATTTGAATTCTGAATACAAATTACTGATGTCATAAAATGACTTTTTCAAGAAATGCTTACCTCGGTTTCAAGTAAAGTTTTTCCGCCCTTTCGTCCATACCATACAACTTCTCTTGCAAAAGTCTCCCAATCTTTCGGTATGTCGGAACCGGTAAAAGAAACAACTGTATTTTTTTGCTGCAATGAATCAGCTTCATTTGTCAGAATCTTTCTGACAAATGTCGGAAAATCATAATTCAATTTAAGTGAAAAAGATTTCTTGGCCGGAATTTTTATCATACTTTTCTGATATTCAAGTAATTCACACCTGATGCCGTCATCAATATCATATTTTGATAAAAAGCTTTTTATTTCATCAAAAAACAAATCGAAATCAGAAATTATTTCCAGAAAAGCTCCTTCTTCAAATGGCCAAACCACATCACCGTATTTCGGAAACGCATATAAAAAAGAACCTGAACCACTGATAATTTTCTCGTACCTGTCTTTCAAATCATTAAAAACTTTACCGCAAACACTTTCTCTGTTATTCAGCATCCATTCAAGAAGATCATTATAAAAGCTTACATAAGCAATATCTTTTTCATGGCGAAGATACAAAGCAAAATATTGAAGTAATCCAAGACTATGAAAAGTTCTTACGCAGATTCCGAACAAGCACGATTTGACCCACATATTCGGTGTCATTGAATTTGTTCCGACAACAATCCGTGAATACTCTTCTATACCATCCTTAGGCACTTCACGGTGATGTTGGTTCAGAGCAGTTATAACATATTTTATACCGAACTGATTAAGGTATTCCGGCTGAGCCATAATTGAATTTTTCAGTAATTCACATGGATAAACATAAAACGAATAATGCTGCCCGGCTTCAAGAAGCTGACCTATACCATCGCAAAAGCTCTCATAGGTTTCTCCCGGCAGCCCAACGATTATTTCAGAAAAAGTCGGAATATTATTCTTATTATACATCGTCATAAGCTCACGGAACTTTTCATTGGAAATATTCTGACGCCCAATGTTTTTAAGAACTGAAGGTGACATACTCTGAAAAGAAATACATGCGCCTTTGCTCAAGCCGGCCTTATCAAGCTTATTATTAAGTCTGAAAACAAGCTCCGGATCATTCTTGGTAAAGAAAAGATTCGTTCTTTTGGGATAGCCCGTTTCACTTTTTACCTTTATCAAATAATCAATGATTTCCTCGTCTCTTGGCAGAATTCCGAAATTACCATCGATCAACCATGTAAACTCTATTTTATGCTCAGCTATCCAATCAATTTCAGATTTTATTTTTTCCATTGGGAATTGGCGTAATCCATCCTTTATTGTATCCCAATCACAGTAAGCACACTTAAAAGGACATCCGCGATTTGTTTCAAATGTTGCAACAAAATCTTTTCCGTTTTCCCCAACAAGATTGTCAAACATTCCGCTTGAATAAGGAGAAGGAAAATCTATTGTTTCTGAACTGATAATAGGATTGGTTACTACGCCATCAGAATTCCTGAATGAAATGTTTCTGACATTTTCAATTTTTCCGCCCTGACTTAAAGTCGTTAAAAGCTCAGCAAATGCAATTTCGCCTTCGTCATGCATAAGGAAATCAATAAACCGATATTCATTAAGCATTGAACCGTCAAGAGGAATATCATGGCCGCCAAAAACAATATAACAATTCTTATACTCACTTTTAATTCTTTCGGCAAGCTTTAAGTTGTATTCAAAATTCCAAACATAAGTCGAAAATCCCACAATAAAAGGATCTGAAATAGAATTAACAACTTCTTCAAGATCATCTCTTTTATAAATAAATTCAGGAAGAAAATAATCCTGCTTTATATTTTCCTTTGACCATGCATAGGCTGCAATGCACCCTACCGTATAAGGGATAAAGCTTGTTCCACCGAAAGCAGCAGATACCTGAACAAGATATACTTTCTTTTTTTCACAGGACATATTTCACACCATCTTTATTTATAAGAAATATTAAACGAGCGGATATTTATTATTTTACTGCCGCGTTTACCATACCAAACCATTTCTCTTGCATAATCTTCCCATTTCTCGGGTATATTATTATCCTCCATCGTCAAAACGGTTGGCTTTTCTGTTAATTCGATCTTTTCTCCGTTTAAAGCACTGACAAAATAATCTGCTAAATTATAATTTGTTTCAAATCTTATGTTCTTTTGCATTGGATGCTTAACAGTAAACTTTTGAAACTGAATTAAGTCAGCATATATTTTATCGGGAATATTCAGAGAATCCAAAAATGAAACTATTTCATTATAGAATCTTTCTTTTTCCAAAATGATATTCAGGAAAGCGCCTTCTTCATAAGGCCATGTTATTTCACCGAAAACGGGATTAACATATTTCCAATCTCCCTTTTCTTCACTTATAAGCTTCAATCTATGCTGTATATCTGTAAATATCGTTCCGCACAATGTATCCGGATCAGAAAATATCCATGACAAAAGTGATTTATAAAAATCAGAATATTCCATTCCGCGTTCCTGATACATATATATTGCAAAGCACTGAAGCAAACCGAGATTATGGAAGCATCCGACACAAACCGTAAATAAACATGATTTAATCCAATCCTCAGTTGACATGCTGTATGTTGAAGTTACAATATGAGAATATTCACATACATCATCATTAAGCGGAACACAATGATGCTGTTTATACGGTGTTTTTGAGCTCTTTATTTTAAATGCCTCTATTGTTTCCGGTTGACCCATTCGTGAATTCATCAACAACTCACAATTAAAAACAATAACTGAATTGTGCTGACCGGCTTTTAACAGCTTATTGTGTCCCTCACAGTAGCTTTCATAGGTTTCACCGGGCATGCCGAGAATTATTTCCGTATATGTGGGAATATCTGATTCGTTATATCTTTTTACTTCTGAACAAAACTGCTCATAAGAAAGATTACTTCTGCCTATATTTTTTAATGCAGTATTTGAAAAAGTCTGTAAAGAAAGTGTTGCTCCTTTACTGAGCCCGACTTCATTCATTCTTTTATTGAGGTCAAAAACCACATCATTTCTGCCTTTGGTATAGCAAAATTGTATTTTTGAAGGGTAACCATATTTCTTTTTTGACTCAATTATCCAATCGGCAATTTTTTTATCTCTTTCAAGAATACCAAAATTTGCATCAGCACAGGTACAAAATTCAATCTTATGTTTAACAAACCACTCTATATCTTTTTTTATTCGTTCCTCAGGAAACTGTCTTACTTTTGATTTATATATACCCCAATCACAAAATGCACAGCCAAACGGACAGCCTCTGTTTGTTTCAAACATACCGTTCAAAACCAAATCTGTACTGTTTATTATTTCATCAAATATACCTGTCTGATAAGGTGACGGAAAATCTGCAACATCAAATATTTGGTTCTCATTCTTTTTAATTGAACCCGATTCATCTCTGTATGATAAATTCGGAACATCAGAAAAAGAGTATTTTCCAATCAATGTAAGAAGTAATCTTTCAAAAGGCACCTCTCCTTCTTCATGAAGAAGGAAATCAACATAAGAAAGCTCATTTAAAAGTTCCGGTGAATTTGATGAAACATTATGCCCTCCGAAAACTATTTTACAGTGAGGCCATTTCTCTTTCACTTTTTTTGCAAGAGCTTTGTTATATTCATAATTCCATATGTAACATGAAAATGCAATCAAAAACGGTTCTTCAAAAGATTCTAAAGCTTCATCAACATTTTCACGATAGTAAATAATTCTTTTCAGTGAATATTCTGCCTTTATCGTTTCATTTTGAAAAGCATAAGATGCAATTGCTCCTGCAGCATACGGCAAATAAATAGTATTGCCGTATAAAACATTTGCCTGTACAAAATATATATTTTTCAAATTTTTCCCTCCTGTTCATGGGAACCATTTCTTTGCCGCTTGGCTCTGCTGCTATTATATATAAATATCGTAATGTATAAAACAACACCTAAAATAATGAATAATATTGCCTTTATTGACGTATCGGAAATTCCCAAATAAGCGGGCCCTCCGAATTCAGAACTTTGTGCATTGGCAATTTTACATATTTTAATAATTTTTTCATCATCTCTGATTATGTTCCACAAAAAAAGATGTAATCCGAATAACATCATCATTACAGGAAACATTTTTCCACCAAAATCATACTTCTTTTTCCTGGTAAGTAAAACTATTATCAAGAACAAAATAAAAGTAAAAATGCATTCCAGAAGTTGTTGAAAAAAGATTCCGTCTTTTATAAAAAAAGGAAATAGTTTATTTATTATCGAATTATCACTGAATTTGAAACTGTGGCAACATCCCTCGAAATAACATCCGGTATGTCCTATTGAATAAATCAACAGCGGAAGCGGTGCAAAGAAATCAAAAGAATGCAATAAATTGAATTTTAATATACATGTCTGAGTTACAGCAACAAGTAAGCCTGAAATTATCATTGCCAAAGTATATTTATTGAAACGGTATAAATACTCATCATGTATATTGAAATTATAGAACACCTCTCCGACAACAGTCAAAACTTCACAGGCCAAAGAAGAAATAACGGCAGATTGTATTAACGGTAAGCCGAACTTCCTACCGTAAAGCGAAAAAAACAATATACAAATCAAAAACGAGATAAGTATTTTCACTTCATATATCATCAACTGAACACCTTATTTCTCTGCCTTTTTTCCTCTGATAAATGAGTTACCTCGTTTAATCATCGAATATAATTGCAGTTCGGTCAGATCTTTAGAAAAATAGAACTTTGAAGCTAAAATTTTTATTTCAGGCATTACGGTTTCAAGAATATATTTTTTGGGGCAGTTATCAACCTTAAGTCCTTTTGATTTACAAATAAACACAAAAATTACACAATGAAATAATGTATATCCCTCGGCAAATCTCATTTTATAACATGAAGCCGAAAATAGAATTACCTGAGCCAAAAATATATAACAAACATTTCCACTCGGCATATTTCCGTTAAGCAACGAAATTGTAAAATATACAACTGACGAAAAAACCGCCAATATTGAAATGCACCAAAGTCCAAAATAGAACCTCATCTATTAATCATCTTTTCTTTTTTATTAAAAATATACATTCTATCCCAATTATTCAATATACTATATCATATTGAGTAATTTATGTCAAGTTGTTGAGTTATTCAATCAACTTTTCCGTAACCGTCACATCAGAATGGTCTGGTAAAAATTTTCTATGCTTTGCAAAGGAGAAAAATTCCTTGTCGGAACAATCCGACAAGGAATCAAAATATTACTGTATTATTCCCACTCAACTCTTATTAAACATCTTTGTTAAAGAAATATGGTAACTGATGTTTAATATCCAATGACAGCACCTACACTTCCTCATATTTCCAAACAAAGGTTTTGATTTTGTCATAGGTGGCCTTTATTTCTGCCAATGTCGTATTGGTCAATATCCACCGGCTTTTGTTCTCAACATCAACGCCACAGTTTCTACATGGCTCGACAGGCCGAGATTGATGTCAGATTTTTGCCGTGTACGCGGAAACATATCAACTGCCAAATCAGGCGACATCTATTTCGGCGCCTAAACCTTGTGTGTTCGCGGGAACAGGTCTACCAACACCTCGCGCTACTATATAATACCCGCAGCGAAAATGTGTCAAGATCGCCATCGTCTCAACCCTGCCCGTACATTCAGGTAACAAGTCCACGGTGACATGTTCCCGTGAACGGTGCCATGCACCCGACCCTTTTTTTAATTAGTGCTTATAGTATTCTTCGTAAGCTTCGTCTCTGTCAGCTTCAAAATCTGATCTTGCATTAGCTTCTGCTTCTGCTGCAATTGCATCACCAAAGAGTTTTTCCATCGTGCGTTTTGTTGCACAATCCGGTAACTCCTCGTAATTTATCTTTGATAATAATCTACTGTAAAATGATTGCACATCTGGGTCCCCAAGAATCCATGCAACTTGCGTATTTTCTTCAGCAATGGAACACATTTCTTCAATCTGTGATTCTGTCCAGCCCGTATGTTTTCCAAGCATTGTAATAAGGCCATGGGTAGTTTCAAAGTTACAGCTATCAGATAGTTTTTTGATAAGTTCCTGCTTTTCTTGCTCCGTTTTTAGCTGAACATCTTTAATATGTTCATTTAGAAACGGTACAAGGTTTCTATAAAAAACAATTTTGGACCCTTTTTTCTGTTCCCATTCTTTTTTCAAAAACGGATTAAATTCATTATCTGAGAGTTCGGAACGATAATCTTTATCCGTGCTAATTATGTATAGATCTTCTCCATCCGGGACAACATGAAGAAGACACTCCCAATTAACAGCGTCACCATACTTGTTACCTTTTCCCGGAGGATTACCTATTCGATACCGCATATAGGCAGCATCTACATATTCTTCTGTAGAAATCGTTTCTGTAAGTTCCAGAAAATCAGTAATGATGATATCGGCAGGTAAAGATTCGCTTAGAATATCTGCGTCTATTTTCTTTTTCCACTGTTTATATCTTGATAAAATGCTCACGTAATCTTTACTAAAAGACTCGTATTCCTCATAAGCTTTGCAGAATGCCGGGAATTGAATGCTTTTCAATTCAAACATTTTAAAAGCATCTTTCAATTTCGCCTCACGATTTCTGCTAATTTCATCGCTGACTTGTTGAGGCACAAAGAGCCGAATTTCAGAGCCTATGAGGTCTTTGAGTTTACTAAACTGTGCAAGATCATCGTTTGTAAAATGATATAGCGATAGCCATACATTTGTATCGATAAACAAATTCTTCATTTAATTACCTCTGGTTTTAGCGTCATAGTTGTAATATCGCTTTTCACCCTGTCACGTTCTTCTTGAGAATCTCAAAGGCCGCTTTAATTTTTGCCGCCATCAACTTACGCCGCTCAACGAGGAAGTCTTCGTAAGTCATTTTCTCCCAGCCGTGCGGTAGAGCGTTTTCTTTTTCCATAGTAAGAATCTGCTCCTCGGTCTTTCCTGCGCAAACGACCGGGTAATAAATAGACGGAGCTTCATCAAGGATTTCCATATTATCCTTCCAATCGATGTAAGCGTAGTTTGCCATCTGGTTGATTTTTGAATCATTATAGCCAAGCGTCTTTAGATAAGCCTTCGGGAATAAGTGATGTTTCTCCAGCGACTTGCGTTTTCCGTCTGTTCCGGGTTCAAACAGTTTTGCGACCAACAGATTGCTCTTTGAGAACAGTATTTTTGCATCAAGAATGTTCAAGGATGCAACATAAGCATTCCATGCATTGTTGCCTCGTCCGGAGACGGCTAAGCCCTCAGAACCGAGCAAGGTAATGTCGAAGTAGTCGTTGGTCAAGCGCTCATCCACTCTGGATAAAATAAAGCTTTTATACTCATCCAGCGTTTTCAGTTCCTTGATGGAATTGAGGTGGTTTTCTACTGTCGATTCAAACGACCCGGTATATAAAGAAACCAGCGACGCATAGAAAAACCACAGTGATGTGAGATGCATATTGTCATTGTAGGAAGCGTTAAAACGATATTTTGCAATCAGATAGAAAGCATAGGTGTAGTAAATCGCGTTTCCAGACAAAATCATATCTCCGGATAAGTACCCCGCATTCAGAATAGCTTTCAGGAATTCATGCCAGTTATGAACATTGATAACATCCGGCAACTTTTCTTTGAGCTCATCAAAACGCTGGTCTCGCAACTCAAGGTCAATAACACCTTTCTTATCAAAATCGGCACCGCGTAAGAGCTTATATCCATATTTCAGACGCGCTCTGTCAAAGGCATATGCCATAACAACGCGGATAATATCTTGCGCGGATACCTCGGTGATCTGATTGTAGGAAGTAACCTTGTCCTTGGCCGGGTAGGTCGATTCCATGCTGAATTGTTCAATTTGCTTACGCCCTTCATCCCAATACAGAGAAAGCAATGTCAGAATAAAGTCGTTCTGTTTCAGTGATACACCACCAGAATTGACGCGCACAAAGATTTCGGACACATCTTCTTCCTCGGCATTTGCTTTTATCTCAAATACCGGCAGAATGTGTTTGCTGAGATTTGCCACCTCGTCGATGTTATTGGAGATAGTATCTTCTTCCTCGTCAGTCAGTTCTTCTCCTTTAGCTTTGCGAGATTCTGCCAAGTTGTCAATAAAGGCATTGATAAACTTACGCGAGCTTGTGGTTGTGAAAAGGTCGCTGATGTTATAAATCCACTCCGGATCTTTCTTAGTAGCCTGATAGCCAACTTCAAATTTGTTCTGAAGCGGGTTGTAGGAAATAACGATGTTCCGCTCAGAGTAGTTTGAATTTATGACTTTCTTACCTTTCATAACGGCATACAGTGAGGTAAGTCTCTGTTGTCCGTCAATAATAACTTCCTTCGGTGCACTGTAACTATGCGGATCAACGCCTATGGTCTTTTTCTTTTCCAGCTCCGGGCACTCCCACAGCATCAGATATCCAATCGGATAACCACGCATCATGGAATCGAACAGATCACGCACCTTTGAGTCTTTCCAAATGAAAGGGCGCTGCAATTCTGGGAGGCCAAGTTCTCCTGTATCTATTTTTTCAATCAGCTGATTTACGGTCAGCGTAGTATTACTAAATATTTGCTCCATAATTTACCTCTCCATATTTCCTGTTATTATTTAGTACATCTTCTACCTATATCATCTTAAAATATTTCAACGCCTCTGTAATCGCCTTCTCTTTCTCCGGCGGGCATTGGGGTTGGCGGGAGTTTTCGGATTTGGGTTTGTTATATGCTTCTGTTACTTTTAATCCATATTTACGTTTAATCTGTGAGATATAAAGAGATGATACTTTCAGGCCGTGGTGAGAAAGAACATATTTCTTGATTTCATCATATGTTGCATCACCGTCGTGGATTGACACCGGCAGCTTTGTCAGATCAAGCTCTATGTTGACTACATCATCCGGCGGAAGTTTGACTAAAAGAACAACACTCTCAACATGCCCTGTGCGCGGAAACATTTCCGTCGGGGCAACTTTTTTTACGGTATAGCCGAGCTGTGTGAGAATGGCGCAGTCCCTTGCGAGGGTTGCGGGGTCGCAGGAAACGTAAACTATTC
Organism: Acutalibacteraceae bacterium; assembly: GCA_045642725.1. GTDB lineage: Bacteria > Bacillota > Clostridia > Oscillospirales > Acutalibacteraceae > CAG-177. The sequence goes on along the minus strand of JAZUJJ010000105.1, from coordinate 27,384 downwards.
TTTCCGGGCTCATGCGGACTGCGGTTTCAAGCAATTCCTTTGCGCAGCCCTTACGCGGCGGGTCAAGAATAATCACATCGGGTGCAATGCCGTCCTTTTCAAGCTCCGAGGCCGCATCTGCGGCATCGCCGCAGATAAACCTTGCATTCTTTATTCCGTTTGCTTCTGCGTTTATTTTCGCGTCTTCAATAGCTGCGGGTATAATTTCAACGCCTGTTACCGTTCCCGCATTTCTTGCCATGGAAAGCCCGATGGTTCCCGTGCCGCAGTAAAGATCAAGCACATTTTCCGTGCCCGTAAGTCCGGCATATTCGGCGGCTTTTGAATAAAGCTTTTCGGCCTGATCTCTGTTCACCTGATAAAACGAAAGCGGTGACAGGCGGAAACGCAGGCCGCAGAGAATATCCTCAATATAGCCTTTACCGTAAAGGGTGCGGCACTTTTTGCCCATAATCACATTGGTGTTTTCCTTATTGATGTTAACCTCAATATCGGTGATTTTATCACAGGCGGCGAGAAGCCGGGAAACAAGCCCTTTTTCATCGGGAAGTCTGTCTGCGTTTATGACAGGGCAAACCATTATTTCTCCGCTTTTTGTACCCTTGCGGATATAAATATGTCTGAGCAGGCCTTTTCCGGTGGTTTCATCGTAAGAGGTTATTTTATTTTCTCTTATATATTGTTCAAATGCTCTTAAAATAACGGAAAATTCAGGCGGCTGCAAGGCGCAGTCAGGGCAATGAACGACCCTGTGGGTATGGCTTGAATAAAAACCGATTTTTATTTCATCGCCATTGATTTCAACGGGAAACTGAGCCTTGTTTCTGTAACCGTAAATCTTTTCGGCAACGGTTATGCTCTCAAATTGCGGCTCAAGGCCGCCGATACGGCGAAAGCACTCCTTAACATGGTCCTCTTTGATTTTTGTTTCGGCTTCGTATTTTATATGGCCGAAGGAACAGCCTCCGCATTTAAGAAAAACGGGACAAAGCGCCTGCGTTCTTTGAGCGGAAGGCTTTGTTATTTCTTCGATTTTTGCATAGGCGTAAGTCTTTTTGACCTTAAGAATACGGGCGTTTATTTCGTCACCCTTTGCCGCGCAGGGCACAAAAATCGCCATGCCCTCGTGGCGGCCGATTCCGCTGCCGTCAAGGCCGCAGTTTTCGATTTTAAGCGGAATGATGTCATTCTTTTTTAGCATTATATCAAACCCTTGTCACAAATTCAGATGTAATTTTAAGCATAATGAGTATGGCGATTATCATTGGCACATTGAGGAAAAAAGCCGCCAGCTTCTGCCCCGTCGTAAGGTAAGAAAATCTCTTTCGGATTTTCAGATTTCCCTTACATATAAAGAAAATAACCGAACCGATTACAGAAATAATGAGCAGGAAGAAAAAGGTTCCGTAGTATATTTTATTCAGCTGTTCCTCACTCTGAACATCCTCAAGCATGAATTCAGTTGCAACGGAATAAAGATTGTTGATGCAGTGAACGGCAATCGAGGGCCACAAGCTGTTTGTAAGGCAGCAGATATAGCCGAGTGAAAGACCGACTATCATCGCAAAGGGCGCCTGAATAAGATTACCGTGAAGTATGGCAAAAACCGCAGATGACATGACAATGGCAAAGCTGTCACCGTAGGGGCGAAGGTGCTGTAAAACCACCCCGCGAAAAGCGGTTTCCTCCGCAAGTGCAGGCACGACCGCAATGGCAACCGTGTAAAGTATTCTGCCCGGAACACCCGAGGGCACCGAATATTCGGGGGCTGTAAGCTCAAAGCCCGCACTTTCCGAAAGCAGGGTTATCATTGAAGCAATCCAGTTGCCCGCAAGGCAGACAAAAACACCGAAAGCCACCGCAAGCACGGAGATATACGGGTCCTTTGGCTTTTCAAATATAAACGGGTCTTTGCCGTTTTTCTTTTTCAGCCATAATCCGCCGATTGCAAAAGGCATAAGCAGAGAAAAAACCGAAAGAAAAATCAGCAGGATGTTTTCAAAATTTCCGTTGCTGAAATATATTCTGTAAAGAAAACGAATGTGCGTTATCGGCCAGGGAATGACAATCTGAAGCACGGTATAAGCAATGGCGCAGATTCCCGACACAATGCCGACTGAGGCTATACCCTTGCGCTGTGCCTGACCTTGCATATATATTTCGGCTGGGTCCATACCCATCGTATAAATGGAATTATTCATTATATTCTGCTCCGTATCAATATTTCTTAGTCATTTTTAACATTATAGATTAAAATAAAGACCGTTACAAGTATATAACCCTACAATTTTATTTTGATTTGAGATATTTTATTGTATTATTGTGCAACTTGTCATATAATTAATATGATAATTTATATGAAATGTCGGAAAATCCGGCTGTATAAGGAGAATACCATGAGCAAAAGCATAACATCCGAAAAGCTTGAAGAAATGATGATAACCCGTTTTTCGCATCTTTACGGTATCACACCGAAAGAAGCGACAGACGAGCAGTTTTATGAGGTCATATCGGGCATAGCCCGTGACCTTGCAAGAGAAAAGCGCAGACAGTTTGACACCGAGGGCAAGGAAAACGGTGAAAAAAGAATTTACTATATGAGCATGGAATTCCTTATGGGAAGAAGTCTCAAAAACACGCTCTATAATCTCAGCATAACCGAAGTTGCACGCAAGGCTCTCAAGAGCTTCGGCATCTCACTTGATAAGCTTTATGAGCTTGAGCCGGATGCTGGTCTGGGAAACGGCGGTCTCGGCCGCCTTGCCGCCTGCTATCTTGACGCCATTGCAAACGAAGGCTATCACGGCATAGGCTATTCAATTCTCTATGAATACGGTATATTCAAGCAAAAAATCGTTGACGGCTGGCAGACGGAAATGCCCGATTTCTGGCTTCCCGGCGGTGATGTATGGCTTGTTCCCCGTGAAGAAAAAACCGTTACCGTTAAATTTGAAGGCTATGTTGAAGAAGGCTGGCACGAGGATTATCACTATGTAAATCAAAGGGAATGCAAAACCGTAAAGGCCATTCCCTATGATATGATGGTGCCCTCAAAAGACGGAAAAGGCGTTGCCGTTCTGCGTCTGTGGAGCGCAAAGGCCGATGAAATAGATATGACATCCTTCAACGAAGGCAATTATATCAGAGCCATGGAGGAAAAAGCCATGGCGGAGGTTATCAGCAAGGTGCTCTACCCTGCCGACAATCATCAGGAGGGCAAGAGCCTTCGTCTGCGTCAGCAGTATTTTCTTGTTTCCGCCTCCGTTCAGGATATAGTTTCCTGGCATCTTCGTGTTTACGGCTCACTTGACAACTTTGCCGAAAAGAATGCCATTCACATCAACGACACTCACCCCACCATGGCAATACCCGAGCTTATGAGAGTGCTGCTTGACGAGTGCGGCTACGGCTGGGATGATGCCTTTGCCATTGTTGAAAAGGTTTGTGCTTACACCAATCACACGGTTATGGCCGAGGCTCTTGAATGCTGGAGCGAGGAGCTTTTCAGCCGTCTTCTGCCCCGTATTTATCAGATAGTCAAGGAAATCGACAATCGTTTCAGAAAGAAAATATGGGATCTCACCTATGACGCAGGCAGAGTTGAAAGAATGGCAATCATCTCAAACGGTGTTGTCAGAATGGCAAACCTCTGCGTTGCCGTCTGCCACAAGGTAAACGGAGTTTCCGCCCTTCACAGCCAGATACTCAAGGACTCCACCTTTAATGATTTTTACACCCTTGAGCCCGACAAATTCACCAATGTTACAAACGGCATCGCCTACCGCAGATGGCTCTGCCAGGCAAACCCCCGCCTTACCTCTTATATCGGCAAACTCATCGGCAACGGCTTCATTCATGATGCTTCTCAGCTTTCAAAGCTCAGAGAATTTGCGGATGATATTTCCGTTCTCGAAAAAATCGGTGAAATCAAATCGGCAAACAAAGCCGAATTTGCAAATCTCATCAAAAAGAGAACCGGAGAAGTCATTGACCCCGCCTCAATCTTTGATGTTCAGGTAAAACGACTTCACGAGTATAAAAGGCAGGAGCTCAACGCTCTTCAGATTCTTGCAAAATACATTGAGATTAAAAATAACCCCAACGGCGACTATGTTCCTCACACCTACATTTTCGGTGCAAAAGCGGCCTCCGGCTACTTTATGGCAAAGAAAATAATGGAGTTCATCTGCTATCTCGGAAAGCTTATCAACAATGACCCTCAGGTTAACGATAAACTCCGCGTGCTTTTCATTGAGGATTACTGCGTCACAAAGGCGGAAATGCTCATGCCCGCCGCCGAAATCAGCGAGCAGATTTCCCTTGCCGGAACGGAAGCCAGCGGCACGGGAAACATGAAGCTTATGATAAACGGTGCAATCACCCTCGGCACCATGGACGGCGCAAATATTGAAATCCACGATGCTGTGGGCGACGATAATATTTTCATTTTCGGTCTTACGACCCCTGAGGTCAACGAGCTTAAAAAGGTCGGCTACAACCCCGTCAATTATTATAACAACAACCTCGAAATCCGCGAGGTTATCGAATTTATCAACAAGGGAATCTGCGGAAAGCATTTCGGCGAAATCGGCGGCTCAATAATCAACCACGACCCCTATATGGTTCTTGCGGACTTTGCCGATTACAGACAGGCTCAGCGCAATATTGAAAAGGCGTGGACCGACAGAGAACGCTGGAACAGAATGTCGCTGATGAACACGGCGGGAGCCGGAATTTTCAGCGCAGACCGCTCCATTGACGAATACGCCTCTGACATCTGGGGACTTAAATAATGACAGATAATGATTTTATGATGCTTGCCCTTGAACAGGCAAAGCTCTCCGCTGCGGAGCTTGAAGTGCCCGTGGGAGCCGTAATAACAAAGCACGGAGAAATTGTTTCAGTTGGCAGAAACAGGCGTGAAAACGGTAAAAACGCTCTCGCTCATGCGGAGCTTGAAGCCATTGACCTTGCCTGCAAAAAGCTCGGCGGATGGCGGCTCTGGGAGTGCGAAATGTTTGTCACCCTTGAGCCGTGCCCCATGTGCACGGGGGCCATTATAAACTCACGCATACGCCGCCTGGTTTACGGCGCAGCCGACACAAAAGCAGGCTCCTGCGGCTCGGTAATAAATCTTTTTGATTTGCCCTACAATCATAAGCCCGAGGTCGTGAGCGGATTTATGCAGGAGGAATGCTCTGCCCTGCTCAGTGAGTTTTTCATTGATCTGCGCAAATCAAAGAACACAAAGAAAAGTGTGGAAAACAATGATAATTGATAACCTCATTTTTATACTTGAAGTCATCGGAACGGCAGCCTTTGCCGTCAGCGGCGTCATTACCGCACTCACCCGGAAGCTTGACATTTTCGGTGCCCTTGTTCTCGGCCTTGTCACCTCCGTAGGCGGCGGAATAATCCGTGACCTGATTCTCGGCGACACTCCGCCCGTTGCCTTCAGAGAGCCCGTTTTTTCCTTTACGGCGCTTCTCGTTTCAACGGCGGTATTCACCGTTGCTTATTTCCGCGGAAAGGAAATTCAGCCGCATTTTGACTCTTATTCAAGAATAATAAACATAATTGACTCAATGGGACTTGCAATTTTCGCCATTGACGGTGTAAACCGTGCCCACGCCTGCGGCTTCGGCGAAAACGCCTATCTTTCCGTTTTTGTCGGTTTGCTTACGGCTGTCGGCGGAGGAGTTATGAGAGACATTATGGCGGGCAAAATACCCATGATACTCAAAAAGAGAATTTATGCACTTGCCGCCCTTGTCGGCTGCCTTGTCTATCAGCTTATGACGGAATATTCCGCTGTCAGCGAAACAACGGCATTTATTATCTCCGCTCTGCTCATTCTCATCATCAGAATCCTCGCTACCGTTTTTCGCTGGAATCTGCCGAAGGTAAACGGGCTGGAGGAAGAAAAGCTTTAAGTGCCGGATTACGGCAAAAAATAATAAAAATAAACAGAGAGATGATTCGGAATTTGACCCTGAAATCTTCTCTCTGTGTTTTTTTTTCGTTTTATATTTCAACAAACCAGTCCATATTTGCCGACAAATCTTTGAAGCTTAAATTTATTCCCTGCATATCGGCGGTCATATTACCTATGGACATATCAACATTATAGTGCCATGTACCGCCTGTAATAAATCCGTCATTATCGATTTCGCAGATTATGTAAGCATCATTATAATTGAGGCTGAGGGTTTCCGCACCGGATTTCACCTCTGCACCGAGAGCCTCAAATGCGGCAGAAATGGAGCCTAATGTTTCGATAGCTCTTGAAACGGGGCCGCCGTTTTCACCATCTGCATTAAAGCCGTCAAGCTGGTCCTTGACTTTAATGATGATTTTTGTGCTTTCTTCATCTTTTACACTTGCAATAGCTTCAATATCATCCGTTGTCAGCAGACCTTTACCGGGAACCCCGCTTTGTTCCCCCTGCGTATTTTTCAATGTGCTTTCTATGACGGGAAGGGCGGTTTCGATAATTTTTCCCATACTTCCGCCGGCCTTTATATCATTGACCGCCAATCTCTGAGTTCCGGTTACATCGCCGTTTTCGTTGGTATTGATTACGGCGCTGTTATAGAGAGAAAGAAGCTCTGCAGCATCTTCACCCTCGGCAACGGTCAATGCATCACCGCAGACAGCATAAGCGGATATACTTGCATTTACTTTTCCGTGAGTTGTTTTTGTATTTGTATATACGGCGTATTCGGGGCTTATACCCGTCAGCGGAATAATATCGGTTTTTACAAACAGATTTCTGAATTTGAGAAGAATCGATCCGATAAAGCTCAGACCTTTTGTTTCGGGTGAAAGAACGGCGGTAAATGAAACGCTGCAGGTCTGACCCGGCATAAGCACAGCCGCACTGCAATTTATTCTGCTGCCTTTAAGGGGAAGATAGTTGCCGCCGGAAATACCTGCTCTGACACCGGAAACGGCAACATTGCCCTTGTTTTCAACCGTCAACGTGATGACAGGTTTTTCAAACAGGCCGTAGCTTTCTTTGTTTGTTGTAACAGTTACTTTCAGGTTATCTTTAGGCTTTGAATCGGCATTTGCCGCAACGGAAAATGAACACAGAACAAGCACAAAGCAAAGAAATACAGAGAGAAGTTTTAATGATTTTTTCATATCTTTTTACTCCTGTTGATTTATTCGGACTTCCGCATTTGCAGCACGGAGCTTATTCCACCGTAATCGTTCCGCTGATTGCTTTTCCGCCTTTGGCGTAGGGGCTGTAAGGAGTGATACTGACTTTATATTCGCCTGCGGGAATGTTGCCGATATCGGCGCTCATTCCGTCGGAAACCGTGCGGACATAGTTTGAGATTACCGTTCCGGCATAGACCTCACTGCCGCCGTTTTTGACAACTATCTTATAGTTTTCGGCACCCCAGAAGCACTGAGCATCGGGGAAGGTAAGGCTGACATTGCCGTTTTCGTTTCTGACCGCACCGATCTGAGCATTTTCGGGGAAAACGGGAGCCGTGTCATGGGATTTCAGATTGCCCCATGTGTATCTGTGAGCACTCTGCTTTGCAACATCGGAAAGATAGTATTCGTTATTTTCAAAGAATTTATCGTTGACAACATCATAAACCTGAAGGCGGATATTGCCGTCTGCATCAACCTCAACAATCCAGCAGGCACCGGATTCACCGGGAGCATCTTCATCGCCGCTGATGTAATTGAGATTACCCATAAGTGCCGCCGTTGAGCCCGTGCCGATTGCGGTAAATGCGCCCTGCCAGATTGAGCGGGGGTCAGTGTTGGCGTAATGGGAATGGCCCGAAAAATCAACAACCTGAGGGAAGCCCACAAGAGCGGTCTTCATTTCAAATGAACCCCAGTTAACACTGCCGTAAACAGTATTGAAGGGCTGCGGATGCTGATAAACGAAAACGGGCTTGTCGCCGGTATCGGCAACGGCCTTTTTAATCTCGCTCTTAAGCCATGCTGTCTTGCCGTTAAAGGTCTTAGCATCATCGGAATAAGAAACGCCGATGAAGTGATAACCGTTGATAACGCGGTGATCATCAACATCTTCTCTGATATACTTTTTGAACATATCATAACCGATAGTCGGGTCATAATCACGGTAATCAATAAATTCGTGATTGCCGAGAATAATCAATCTCTGGGTTTCATCCTTAAGATTTTCGTCAAGAATTGCGTTGAACTGCTCATACTCCTCGGGAGCGCCGCCGCTTGTCATATCGCCCACAACCATAAGTGCGTCAAGCTTGTCATAGCTGCATTCCTCTGCATAAGCATTAACGCCCTTAAGCATTTTTTCAAAATGCTCTGCGGTTTTCTTTCCGCCTTCGGATTCGGTTTCGCCTCTGAGGTGAACATCACTGCAAACGGCAAAGCGAAGCACGGGGGTGAAATCGGACGGGGTTTTGGGAAGCTCACGGCCTACACCGCCGAAAAGTGAAAAAATACTGAATTCAAGGGTAAAGAATCCCGTAAGGAATTTACTCATGAACTGTGCAAAAAAATTAGTGAATGAAAACATGGTATCTCCTCCGAAAAAAATATGCTGATATTGTAGCACCAAACGCCGTTATTTTCAACCGTATTATCAGTTTTCTTCAGCATAGTGCATTATATTAAGGCCGATAAGCTTGTCATAATTAAGCACATGAAAAAGGCTTCCGTCGGCTCTCGGGAAAACCGTCATATCCTCGGATTCGTTGTCATAACCCGTCATCTGAGGCACAAATGCCGTTGAAATTTCACCGTTTTCCGTATTGACGGCAAGAATTTTTTCTTCTGTTGAATCGCTGTTATCCCGTGAAAGATAGAGAATTCCGTTATAAAAGTCTCCGCCCTGAATGCGGGAAATCGGCTCGGAAAGCTCAACCTTGCCCGCCGGGGTCATATCATCAAGATTGAAGCGGAGCAGGCAGTCCGTTTCTCCCCATTTTGAGGTGTAAACAAAACCGTTTTCTCTGTCAACCGCCACCCAGGGAATACCGTCGGTCAACTCCTCACAGCTCACATCATAAGCCTTTATCAGCGAAAGGTCATCCGCATCATAAAGGAAAATGAAATTGATGCTGTAATCCGTACCTTCGACCGGAGCATAAATCACTCCGTCACAGCAGCTTATGCCGCCGATGTGACCGCTGCCGTAATTCTTTTTATATTCTTTCGGTATGGGAGAAAGATTTATTTTTTCTCTTTTGAAGCCGTCGGCAGTCCATTTGGCAAGGAACTGCAGACCGATACCGCTTTTCTGATTAAAAACCGAACCCGAGGTGTAGTAATGCTCCTCGTCGGCGGCAATCCCCTGCCCCGCATAAAGAGCGGCAAAGCCCACAAGGGAATCCTTTGCGGTTATTCTGACAGGGCCCGTCACCGTGGGTGACGAAAAGCCGAAAATATAAGAGAAAATCAGGGTCAGAGTCGTAAAGAAAGAAGTAATCTTTTCCATAATTGCCTCCCGGTATTTTGATACCTTTATTATATATGAAAATCGGTTTTCGTCAATAATATTACATAAAAAACAGAGAGATGATTTTAACGGAATTTCCGTAAATCATCTCTCATTCGTTTTATTTCAGTTGCTTTCGGCAGCCGGATCAGTCATTATGCTTGGGAGCTCTTCTGTTGCCTCTGAATTCCTTGCGGGGTGCATCGGAAACAGTATTTTCGGGAACAAGACCCTTTACTTCAATAAGAGCTTCGCGGCGTGAGAAATTAAGTCTGCCCTGGTCATCCTTGGGAAGAACCTTAACCATTACGCTGTCACCGACGGCAACAACATCCTCAACCTTTTCGGTTCTCTTGACATCAAGCTGGCTGATGTGAACCATACCTTCAACACCGGGAGCTATCTCAACGAAAGCACCGAAGCTCATAAGACGGGTAACAACACCGTTGTAAATTGAACCGACTTCGGGACCGTTGGCAATGGTTTCAACAATAAAGATTGCTCTCTTTGCATTTTCAATATCAGTAGAGGAAATGAATACATTACCGTCTTCCTGAACATCGATCTTGCAGTCGCACTCGGCACATATCTTCTGAATGACCTTGCCCTGCTTGCCGATAACATCACCGATCTTTTCGGGGTCAATCTTGGTGGTAAGCATCTTGGGAGCCCACTTTGAAAGCTCCTTGCGAGGCTCGGCAATAACGGGAGTCATGATTTCATCAATGATGTAGCAGCGTGCTTTATATGTCTTTTCAAGAGCTTCTCTGATGATAGCGGGGGTAAGGCCGTGTACCTTAAGGTCCATCTGAATGGAGGTGATACCCTTCTTTGTACCTGCAACCTTAAAGTCCATATCGCCGAAGAAGTCTTCAAGACCCTGAATGTCAACCATGGTCATGAAGCGGTCGCCCTCGGTGATAAGTCCGCAGGAAATACCTGCAACGGGAGCCTTGATGGGAACGCCGGCAGCCATAAGTGAAAGGGTTGAGCCGCAGACTGAGCCCTGAGAGGTGGAACCGTTGGAGGAAAGAACCTCGGAAACTACTCTGATGGTATAGGGGAACTCTTCAACTGAAGGAAGAACGGGAACAAGTGAACGCTCTGCAAGTGCGCCGTGGCCGATTTCTCTTCTGCCGGGGCCTCTGCTGGGCTTTGTTTCACCAACGGAGTATGAGGGGAAATTATAATGATGGATATATCTCTTGGATTCTTCTTCATCAAGGCCGTCAAGAAGCTGTGCATCGCTCATGGGGCCGAGTGTGGTTACGGAAAGAACCTGGGTCTGACCTCTTGTGAACATACCTGAGCCGTGAACTCTGTCAAGAAGGTCAACTTCGGCATTAAGAGGACGGATTTCGTTGATTCCTCTGCCGTCAACACGCTTGCCGTCATCAAGAAGCCAGCGGCGGACAACATACTTCTGAACCTTGTAAAGACATTCTTCGATTTTTACTTCCATTTCGGGGTAAATCTCGTCGAACTTCTCGTGAACCTTATCATAAACAGGCTTAAGTCTGTCGTCACGGATTCTCTTGTCATCTGTGTCAAGAGCGGCACGGATATCCTCAATGGCGAAGTCCTTGATAGCCTCATACATTTCGGGGTCGGGATCGTTGGAGGGGAAATCGACCTTTTCTTTGCCGCATTCCTCTTTAATCTTGTTGATGAACTCAACTATTCTCTGATTTTCTTTGTGAGCGAACATGATTCCGTCGTACATATCGTCGTTGGAAATCTCGTTTGCGCCTGCTTCGATCATGGCAACAAGGTCACTTGTGGAAGCAACGGTAACATACATTTCGCTCTTTGCTCTCTGCTCGAGAGTGGGGTTGATGACATACTGACCGTCAACAAGGCCTACAACAACACCGGAAACGGGGCCGTCCCAGGGAATTTCGGAAATTGAAATTGCAATGGAAACACCGAGCATTGCGGTGATACCGGGCTCGCAGTCAGGGTCAACTGACATAACGGTGGCTACAACGCCGACATCGTTTCTCATATCCTTGGGGAAAAGAGGACGGATGGGTCTGTCGATAACTCTGGAAGCAAGGGTGGCCTTTTCGCTTGCCTTGCCTTCACGGCGCTGGAATGAGCCGGGAATTCTGCCTACTGAATAGAGCTTTTCCTCATAGTCAACGGAAAGGGGGAAGAAATCCACGCCTTCACGGGGCTTGGGAGCCATTGTTGCGGTACAGAGAACGTTGGTTTCACCGTAACGAACAAGGCAGGAGCCGCCTGCGAGCTGAGCCATTTTGCCGACTTCTACGACAAAAGGTCTGCCTGCGATTTCGGTTTCATACTTTTTGAAAGCTTCAAAAAACATACTTTTACCTCTTCTTTTATTTATTTCCGCAGGTCTGAACGGCTTTTAGCAATAAATCCGAAGTAAATGGTTCATTTGCTCCCGATTTACCGCTAAAAATACCGATATTCGCCTGTCGGATTGTTGATAATAAAAAGTTTGAAAAGCAGGCAAGAGACCTCCTGCCTGCTTTCTGTTTGCAATTATTTACGCAGACCAAGTCTTGCAACGATTGAACGGTAACGCTCGATGTCAACCTTCTGAAGGTAAGCAAGGAGGTTTCTTCTGTGACCGACCATCATAAGAAGGCCTCTGCGGCTGTGGTGATCCTTCTTGTGTACGGTAAGATGAGCGTTAAGGTCGTTGATTCTCTTGGTAAGAACAGCAATCTGTACTTCGGGTGAACCTGTGTCGCCCTCGTGAGTTGCATATTCTTTCATGATTGCCTGTTTTTCTGCCTGTGTCATAATCTTTCACCTCATTAAAATATTTGCCTCGGACTCAGTAAGCGGCAGGTGATTTCCTCAGTGAGGCTTACTCCGTCAACCGTGTACCGGGCACATGCAAACGGGATTATAGCACAAAGATTTCTCTTTGTAAAGACTTTTTTTTATTTTTTATCATTTTATAGCAGACAACCTCTGCCGCTCCGGATTGATTTATATGTTATTTACATATTTCCGGTTTGCATGAAGAGGCAGCCCAAAGAAAAACCGACCCGGAAACGGGTCGGTCACTTTTGTTCGGACGGAATTATGCTTCTTCCTGCTGTTTCTTTGCAAAGCATTCGCTGCAATAAACAGGTCTGTCCTCACGCGGCTTAAAGGGAACTTTTGCAACTCCACCGCAGGAATCACAAGTTGCCTCAAACCATTCACGCTCGCCACGGGTTGCGTTCTTGCGTGCATCACGGCAAGCCTTGCAACGCTGAGGCTCATTTACAAAGCCTTTTTCAGCATAGAATTCCTGTTCACCGGCGGTGAAAACGAATTCATTTCCGCATTCCTTGCAGATGAGAGTCTTGTCTTCGTACATGTTTATAACCTCGCATGAATAAATTTTTGCCCTTGGACGGAATCGCACCGTCACCTTTGTTATGTACAACGCTCTGCTTTAAGCTACGGGGGCATATATAAAGCACCGCAGTGCTTCATTTACTTGATTTTAGGTCTCAGCTTTCGCTTAACTCTCTGAAGGGCATTGTCAACCGCTCTTTCGCTGCAGCCGAGCTTTGCGGCGATTTCCGCACGGTCAAGGCCCGTCAGACGGCAGGTGAAAACATCCTTTTCAAGCTTTGAAAAGCTGCTGTTTGCAACGGAAATAATGCGCTCGACCTCAATGGCGGAGTCAACATTTTTTATCGGGTCACCGCCGGTGCCGTCATTTTCGTCAATGGAAACGGCATTGGTCAGCAAACGGTTTCCGTCGCTTGAATAGCTGCGAAGCACGGAAAGAATCCTGCGCTCTATGCAGAGATTTGCAAAAGCCACAAAAGGAACTCCCTTTGAACTGTCAAAGCTTTTGACCGCGCTCAGAAAGCCTATCATACCCTCCTGAATAAGATCCTCTTCGGGTATTCTTGAGGAGTCGGTCTTATGTCTTACGGCCTTTGCCTTTGCAAAAGGCATTATTACGGCAATGAGCTGTGCCATGGCACCGTCATCACCTGCGGATGCCTTTTCGACAAGGGAAACTATCTGTGAATCGGTCATTTGTTCCTTTGACATTGCTGTCTCCTTTTCACCTATTCTTGATTATATTATATCAATTTTTTTCTTTTGTCAATATATTTTTTAGCTTAATTACGAATTATGAAACCAAAATTGATGATTTTTTAGTCAAAAAGGCGATTTTTCTGATTTTTAGTCCATTATTTCTTTTTTAACACTAAAATTTGAGGGATTTTATCAAAAAAACAGTATGCAAAAAATCCGGAAAAATGCCCGTAAGCATTGAAAAACAACACGGAGAGGCGATTTTTGCGGAATAATTCCGGAAACCGTCTCTCCTTAAAATATCTTATTTTACTTTTCGGGCAGCTGCCGCTAATCAGTCTGCAAGATAAACCTCGGTGTAGAATGCCCACAGACGCTTGAGCAGGTCAAAGAAAAGCTGAACGAGCTTGCCGACGGTCTTGATCCAGTCATCGCTTCCGTTTACCGTAACAAAGCAGGTATCGGAAACCTTTGTGCCGTCAACCGTAACGGTAATTGTAACCGTACCTTCGGCTTTACCGGTAATAACGCCGTTGGAATCAACAGTGGCAATCTTTTCGTTTGATGATTTGAAAACTGCCTTACCGCCCTTGCAGGTGTATGCGGGAGCAACCGTTTTACCGATGTTGACCGACAGAATATGCTGAGTGAAAATAACAGAGGGAGCAACGGAAGAGGTTGACTCTGTTGAAGAAGTGGGATTGGTGGGATTTGTCGGATTTGTGGGGTTGGTTGAGCTCGTGGGGTCTGTTGAGGTGGAAGCAAGGGTTGAGGATTCCTTGGTAAGTGAAACCTTATAGAACTTTCTCTCGGTTGCATTCGTGTTAACATACCAGATAAGGTAATCGCCGTCAATAATGGGCTGGCAATCGTTTGAAAGAACGCCCTTTGAGGAAAGTATGGCGGTGATCTTTGTGCCCGTGCCGTCAACGATAACAAATTTCATACCGTTGTTAGTGTAGGTATTATTGTCACCGTACTGGAATTCCTGCCAGCAAACAACATATTTATCGGTATCGACCTTTGCGATATAAGGTCTGCTTGCGGTCAGCTTCTTGCCGACATAATCGGTAAGGGTAATCTGCTTTGCGGCATCCTTGGTGTTCTTTGCCTTAACATAAAGAACTGCGTTTCTTTCGTCAAGGCTGAGGCCTTCAAGCTTTGTTGAGGTATATGATGTAACCTTTGAATGGTCAACGCTGTTTGCGGCAACAATGTAGGAGCTGCTGCTTGCTTCAAGACCGCCCACAACAATACCGGTGCAGTTTGCGCCGACTGTGCCGGGAATTTCTTTCATGGTGATCTTGTTGAATTTCTTTGTTTCCGTTGAATATTCGGAAAGAAGAATTGAACGGGGATAAGCATCACCGTGGTCAATAAGGATAAGATTCTTGCCGTCGGCCTTTACGATCTGATTGAAGGAATGGCTTACATGGTTATCCTGATTTTCACCCACATTATTTTCAACTGCAAGTGTTTCCTTGTCAAAAATAACGGTGAGCTGTGACTGATGATTTTTACCGTCGTCGGTTGTGTATCTCTTTCTTGAGGTGTGAACGATGATTTTGCCGTTGCTTTCGCCTATGGAAGCGGTACCTGCCTGGAAGGGCTCAACGGTATAGCAATCCTTTACGGTGCCTTCCTTGACCTTTTCAAAGCTCTTGGAATACTTGACAAGCTTCAGAACCTCGGTATCCTTGCTTTCGGCAGTGTTTTTCTGACCGAAAAGGATGTAGTTATAATCGCTTGCCGCATAGAAAGCACCGAAAATCGGAAGCTCCATTGCAACCTTTTTGGCTGAGAGCTGATTGAAATTGGCATCATACTCCGTAACAATAATGTCATTGGCATTCTTATCAACGGCGGTATAACCTGTGCCGTTCTTGAAAAGATAAGAATTTGTAATGCCTGCCCATCTTGCAGTGGCATCGCTGATTTTGATTGCATCATCAACGCCGCCGGCACCTGTGCCGGTAAGGGTGTAAGCAAAGGTCTGGTTATTTGCGCCCGAAACGCTCAGAGTGAAGGTCACAAGAGCAAGAAGCAGGGCAACAAATACCGTGAAGCGGGATTTTTTCATTTTTTCTTCTCCTTTTCATAGTTCATTGAATTTTATATTGAATGTCTTGTAAAAAAGCTATATAATATAGAGCGGTTATTTAAGCTCGTCAAGAGTAAGGCCGTAGGGCGGAAGAAATTCCTTTACGAAAACATCAGCCTCCGGCAAGCCGAGCTTCTCTATTGCTTTGGCTGTGCTTTCACCGGCAAAAACAAATTCGCTGTTGCCCGCCTTTTTTTCTTCCATACATTTTATAAGGGCACTTATTTTATCGGCGGCCTTGATGTAGGGCAAAAGCTCCTCATCCCCGGGCTTCGGATAAAAAAGCCCGTCATAGGCATCCTTTATGTCATCGGGAAGCATGGAAACAAGGCTCTCGCAGGCCACATTTTCCACCGTTTTATAAGCATTTCTGACCTCATCACTGTAATATTTGACAGGCGTGGGCATATCACCGGTCAAAGTTTCGGGAGCGTCGTGATAAAGCCCCAGCAATGCGGCTCTTTCACTGTCAAGCTTTTTTCCGAAACGCCTGTTTCCGATAACGGTCAGAGCATGAGCGATGACAGCCACCTCAAAGGAATGCTCCGCAAGATTTTCGCTGTGCTCGTTTCTCATAAGAGCCCAACGGTTTATATATTTCATTCTCGAAATCATGGCGAAAAATCCGTTTTCCAAGCTATCACCTCTCTGTTGAAAATTTATTTTACCACATAATTTTTAATTTTTCAACACAAATAATTTCACAGCGGAAATACGATTGACAAATATGATAAAACACCGTAACGGGAGGATTATTTTATGCTGTACTTAAATGTTTTTTATCACACAAAGGAGGGAAAGCGTGAAGCTTTCCTTGAAAAAATAAAAGAGCTCGGCATTGACGAAAAGGTAAGAGCCGAAAAAGGCTGCATCATGTATGATTATTATTTTTCCGATGCCGACAAAAACGAATTGCTTCTCGTTGAAATATGGGAAACAAAAGCTGACCAGGAAACTCATGTCGGTCAGGAGCACATGAAGCTTCTGAGAGGACTTAAGGATGATTATCTTGTGTCAACCGAACTGAAAGCTTTTGAGGCATAAAAGGAGAATTTCATGAACAACACGGATATTTTCAGGGTTTCCCGTGAATACAAAAAAGAAGATACGGTCATCAGCGTCGGCAGTTTCTCCGCAGGCGGCGGAAACTTTTCGTTTATCGCCGGTCCCTGTGCCGTTGAATCATACGAAACAGCTGTTGAAATAGCCAAAAAAGTTAAAGAAGCAGGCGCAGGGATGCTCAGAGCAGGTGCCTTTAAGCCACGTACATCCCCGTACACCTTCCAGGGAATGGGCAGGGAAGGGCTTGATATTCTTGCCGCCGCAGGAAAAGAAGCGGGTCTGCCCACAGTTTCCGAAATCACAGACCCCCGTCAGCTCCCGCTGTTTGAAAGCATTGATATGCTTCAGGTGGGAACAAGAAATATGCAGAATTACGAGCTTCTCAAGGAGCTCGGCGGAATTGACAAGCCCGTATTGCTCAAAAGGGGTATGGGCGCAACTCTTGAAGAATTCCTGCTCTCGGCCGAATATATACTTGCAGGCGGAAACGAAAAAGTCATACTCTGCGAAAGGGGCATACGCACCTTCGGCGATGATCTGAGAAACACCCTCGATGTAGGCGCAATATCACTGCTTAAAAGTAAAACCCATCTGCCCGTTATTGCCGACCCGAGCCATGCGGCGGGCATAGCCTGTGCAGTTCCGTCGCTGACCTTTGCCGCCGCCGCGGCAGGAGCAGACGGAATCATGCTTGAGGTCCACACAAACCCCGGCAGCTCCGTAAGTGACCCGGAGCAGGCCCTGACCCCCGAAGCCTTCTCCGCCGTGGTTAAAAAAACGCTCGAAATAAGAGAAATTATAAAATAAAAAGGCAACAAAAACCGTACTCTGAGACACTGATAGTAAAGGTCGGTGATTACATGAATAAAAAAACAGCCATAACAAAAAATATCGGCTGTGCATTTTTGTATTTTTATGTTCATTTTGTCACCGAGGTGCTTTGCTTTTATCAGCTTTCAAGGGTCAGCGGTGACAGCATCGTAATCTGGTTTACTCCCCTGCTTTACGATGCTCTTGCTTTTATGCCGCAATCCTTAATCGGCAGATTCAGCGACAGATTTCCGAAAATTCCGGCAGGCTTACCGGGAATATTTCTTCTTTCGGTTTCCACGCTCATGTTCAGTTTCGGAGTCGGCGGAAAATATCTGCCCCTTGTCATGATGTGCCTCGGAAATGTCTGCACCCACATAAACGGAGCCGAGGTAACTCTGCGTTCATCGGAAGGCAAGTTGTCCCACAGTGCAATTTTTGTTGCCGGCGGTTCCTTCGGAGTTATCAGCGGCAAATTACTGGCAAATTCTTTTTTGCCTCAGTGGGTGCTTGCCGTTCTTGCCCTGACCGCGATACCCTTTGTTCTGCTTGCGGAATACTCCCGCAAAGAAGCTGATGAAAAAAGCATAGCTCCTTGCTCCGGCTTTGCTTATCATTCCGAAAAGCTTTCACCTGCCATTATTATCATCCTTGCCGTCACGATCGTTGCGGTCAGAGGCTATATGGGCTACGGAATACCTACTTCCTGGAACAAAACCGTTTTTCAGACAGTTCTGCTGTATTTCTCCATGGGCTTCGGTAAAGCCCTCGGCGGAGTATGTGCAGACCTTTTCGGAGTTAAGAAAACCGCTCTCATAAGCTCTCTTGCCGCCCTTCCTTTTCTGCTGTGCGGCAATGAGCATATGATTATTTCCCTTTTCGGAGTTTTCCTTTTCAGTATGACTATGTCAATAACGCTTGCCCTGCTTGTAAGTGTGCTGAATAATGCTCCCGGGCTTGCTTTCGGTCTTACCACCATAGGCCTTTTTCTCGGCTCTGCTCCCATTTTTTTCTTCCGTCTTTCCTCCCTGCGGTCAAACTGCATTGTCATCACCGTATTGACACTGCTCTGCGCCGCCGCCTTTGCAATCACATTGAGAAAGGATGAAAAAAGCGTTGAATGATATTGAAATTCTCACTGACAGAGTGTTTTTCAGAAATGCGGGGAGTGCGCCTTTAATTCTTGCCGCAATATGTGCCGTAATTATCGTTATCACGGCAATAATGGTTGCCCGTGAGCTTAAAAAGAGGGGCAAAAAATGATAAATCTGCTTCCTTTGTATATGCTCCGTGCTCTGCTGCTGACAATCCTTATCGAAACCGCAGCTGCACTGATTCTCGGCGTGAGAAAAAAAGAGGATGTCATAACCGTAATACTTGCACAGATTGTCACAAATCCCATCGTCGTTTCCGTTTCCTCGGCGGTCAACATATTTTACGGCATTGAAATGCGCCATATTTCTCTGGCCGTGCTTGAAATTCTTGCCGTTGCCGCCGAAGCATTGATATATAAGAAATGCCTGACTTATAAGAAGATATCCGCTCTCCCCCTTTCACTTATTCTCAACGGTATTTCCTATTTGCTCGGGCTTATCATAAATAAATTTATCTGAGGAGGATAACCATGAAAAAACTTCTTGCTTTGCTTTTTTCCGTTCTCATGATCTCCGCACTCTGCATACCGGCTTTTGCGGATGTCGGCGGCCCCGTTTTCCGCGAATATGAATGTATGGTTTCAAACCCCGACGGTACCGATTTGTATTGCGAACACTATAATGAAAGCACTCATAATTATGATACGGACAAGGAACATCTTTCTTACGGTACAAAACTGACTCTCACCGGTGAATATACCGGTTATTTCTTACAGGAAATCGTTATTCCGGAAGGTGAAAAAGGCGTCGGCTATGTGAGCCTCGGTAAGAAAAATGGATATGTCAGTATGGCGGATATTGCCGTACTCAATAATCAAAACTATAAAACCGACATAACCAAATATTCCATACCGCAAAAGAAAAGAGTTGTTCCCGATGAGGGCATTGACATTCTTTCGGGTCCGTCAAAGCTGTTTGACGTAACGGGCAGATTTGAAAAGGATGAAATCATTACGATAACTCATATCGAGAATGAAACAAACTGCTATTTTTATGCAAAAGGCAACGGCAAAGAAGGCTGGATATACTACTACCCCTTTGACGGAAATTATACTCTTTCAAGCCTTGTTTCCACAAGTGATTACACAGGTAAAATAATAGTTAACACAAACAATGTTCATCTTAAAAACGTCTACGCGGAAGGCGACAGCTATGACGAACAGGAACTGAGTGAGTCCATTCCAATCGGAACCGAGCTTACATTTACGGAATTTCTTGAGAACCCCAAAGATGCTGAAGCTTACACCGAATATAACGGAATAAAAGGCTGGGTTACATTTGACGGCCAATATCCCGGCGCCTACACAAGCTGGGTCATCACTTACCGTGACTCATATATGATATCAAGTGATGATGCCTATGTTTACACGGAACGCGGTGATATTGAAAGCAAAACCGACAAGGTAATTCCCGCTTATACATTTCTCAGAAGCTATGCGGATTATTATGTTTTATATACAGATGATGACTCGGATATGGAAAACTGCTACGCCTGGAGTCTTGTTGATTACGAAGGTGAGCAGTGCTGGACCGCAAGCAGAATGCGCTCTGTTTCCCGTACATCCTCATATCCGAAAATCACACTCCGCAACGGCACCCTGCCGATATACACTCTGCCGGACAAAGCCTCAGAGCAAATCGGAACTCTCGAAGCTGGAAAGAAAGTGCAGTCATATTGCAGTCTCTTCTATGATGAATCGTTCTATTACATCATTGACGGCGATACCGCCGGCTGGATTCAAATGGATTATGAAAAAATGGATGAGGATTATCTTGACGCCAGTCCCCTTTTCCGTTCTTTTGATGCCTTTATAAATCCGGATAAGGAAAATAAAGCAGAAGAAGAAGAAGAAGAGAAAGAAGAAACCGGAGCCGTCGGTGCTCCAGTCTCCGAAGAAAGCGTTACCGAAAAAACAACCGCTGAAAATATTAAAGCCCCGACAGAGCCGAAAAAAATAATTATTGCCTGTCTTATCGGTGCGGCAATTCTCGCTGCCACTGCGGCTGTAACGGCAATTCTAATTTCCAGAAAAAAGAAAGGCTGATTTCATGAACATTGAAGCGGTATTATTTGATATGGACGGTGTTCTTGTTGACACGGAGGCACTTATCTGTGAAGCGGCGATAAAAGGGCTTAAGCAATTCGGGGTAAATGCCGTTCCCGAGGATTTTATTCCCTATATCGGCGGCGGCGAAACCCGCTATCTCGGAGGGCCTGCCGAAAAAAACGGTGTACCCTATGACCCGGAAATGAAGCCCGTCGTTTATGATATTTATGCGGAAATCCTCTCCCGCCATCCCGATGCGGTTTATGACGGTGTACTTGACACGGTAAACTATGTCAAATCAAAATATAAAGCTGCCGTCTGCTCTGCCGCCGACTATATAAAAGTCTGTCACAACCTCAATGCCATCGGTGTGAAACCCGATTTTTTCACTGCTCTTGTAACGGGCAGTGATGTTTCAAAGCAGAAACCGGACCCCGATATTTTTCTGAAGGGTGCCGAGCTCTGCGGCGTTGACCCTCAAAAATGTGTTGTTATTGAAGATTCCGTCAACGGAATAAAAGCCGCAAAGGCAGCGGGGTGCATCAGTGTCGGCGTAACCACATCATTCAGCCGTGAAGAGCTGAAAGAAAAAGCCGACCCGGATTATATAATTGACAGCATAAAGGAATTCCCCGCTATACTCAAAAAAATCGGATAAGCAACATAAAATTCCGGGACAGCAGAAGTTATTTCTGAAATCCCGGAATTATTTATATCTTTTTGTCTTCTTTATGTTCTGTACTGTAATGGGGCGATTTTTTTATTTGTTTTTCATCAGCATATATCCGTCTTCGCTGAATGAAATCTGTATGGATTTTTCGCCTTTTTCACCGTTTGTGAATTCAACGGAGATGGTAATGATGTCTGTCGGCAGGGATGAAAAATCAAAGTCTGCTGATTGTGCTTTAAGAATTGTATCAATGGCCTCCTCCGGGTTATAATTCAGTTCAATGATTTCATTTTCACCTATATCGCTTATTGTTGTTTTTGTTGCATAGGGTTTACGCTCAGACGATTCATCACTGCCGCTTGTGAATTCGGTGGTAACATCTCCGAAATCGTTTCCTTTTACCGAATAGTATGAAAAGCTTCCTCTTCCGGCTGAATAGGTTACGGTTTTTATATCTTTTCCCTCAACCCTGAAGCCCGCATTTGTGTTGCATTCAACCGCATATCCGCTGCCTATTCCGCTTTCGATTATCTTCATCTGCAAATCGGAGTTGACTGCTTTACTGCCGTTCAAATCAATCTTTTTTTCTGTGTTTCTTTCATCGACTGCGTAAGCGGTTACGAAAAAAAGATTGGCTTTTATTTTTGATGATTTTATTTTTCCGGAAACTACACTGCCGCCGAAAATACCCGAAACGAGCAGCGCAAGGCAAGCCGCAGCGGCAATTATTTTTGCAGCACTGTGTGTTCTTTTCGATTTTATTTCTGTCATATTCATTATCCTTTCAAGTGTCTGTTCGGATGACCGGACACCCGAAAAGGATTTTACAAACTCTTTTTTATTCATTTATCCAATCATCTCCCAGTATTTCTTTTAATCTCTGCTTTGCACGGCGCAGCCTTGTTTTTATTGTGGATTCCTTCGCTTTGACCAGCCCCGAAATTTCTTTTACCGTCAGATCCTCATAATAAAACAAGATGATGACCGTGCGTTCTTTTTTCGGGAGGGACATCACCGCATTGAAAACATCAAAATCCCTCGGCTTATCAAAGATGTATAAATCCTTTGCCTCATCAAGAGCAATGTTTCTTCTCATCGGCATTTTAATATGATTTCTGCATTCATTTACGCAAACACGGGTCAGCCATTTATCAATATGCTCATCATCAGCAAAGCTGCTTTCCTGCTTCCATAATTTCAGAAAAACATTCTGCAATATGTCCTCCGAATCCTCATGGCTTCCGGTGTAGGACAAAGCAATTATAAACAGCCGTTGGTGATTGCGCCTGACCGCGTCCGAAAAAGTTTCATTTGTCATGTCATGTTCTCCCGTGAAAGGCCTTTCATACATAATAACAACTCACGCCGTGAAAAAGTTTCATTTTATCTGCGACATTAAGAAAGATTTATAAAAGTGTCTATATTGAAGCCAGAAATTTTTCTTTTAATATACTCCATTCTTTGATGCAATATCAATGATTTCTCTG
This sequence comes from Acutalibacteraceae bacterium, assembly GCA_045642725.1. Lineage (GTDB taxonomy): Bacteria > Bacillota > Clostridia > Oscillospirales > Acutalibacteraceae > CAG-177. The sequence continues at coordinate 4,575 of JAZUJJ010000105.1, read as the reverse complement.
CCGTTTTTTTGACGCCGCACTTTCGGTAACTCCGTGCTTGAAATATTTTTATGAAAGTTATATTATAATCATATAAGAAATCTGCTTTCCGGTCGGTTCAATCCGGACGGAAAATTATAAAGTTTAAGAGTTGATAAATCAAAAACGGAGGGATTATTTACATGAATCTGTCCATTACACTCGGATTTATAGCAAAAAGCATAGCACCTCTGCCAGGTGAATCGAATGATGCCCTGATACGCCGCACGGCGCTGATGCTCAAAGAATACGGCTTTTCTTACTTTGATTATCTTGTTCCCCGCACCGAAAGCTGGGCAGATGACGCGGCGCGTTTCCGCGAATTTGCAGAGGCTGCCGGGGTACATGTGCATCAGTCCCACGCACCGATTTACCGTAACCGTTCCGATGTACCGCGGGAAGAGGTACAGAAAGCATACCTTCTGGCGGTCGATGCCGCCGCAGCTATCGGCGCACGGTACCTGGTAGTACACGCTGATGAATACTGCCCGCCGCCCGGAGAAATTTATGACAGTGAAAAGGTTGTCAGAAATCAGATTGAATTATTTCTTCCGGTTGCCGAAAGGGCGGCACATGCTGGCATTCAGATTGCCTGCGAAAATGTGACGCAGAATAATGAGGTGCCCCGCTCACGCTGCAGCTGCACGGCAGAAGAACTGCTCGGTATCATTGAAGGTCTGAACGGCACGGCGGAGGTTCGCCCCGATAATCCGGCAGGCTGCTGCTGGGATTTCGGTCACGGGCGTATGTGGTACGGTGATGAAAGCCCGAAAGCCCTGGAAAAGATAGTGCCTTATCTGCTCTGCACCCATGTGCATGACAACCGTTCACGCGATGACCATCAGCCTCCGTTTACGGGAAAAATGGACTGGCCGCCGCTGATGAAGGTACTGCACGACGGCGGTTATCGCGGCAATCTGTCGCTGGAGCTGCATTACGGGCGGTTCCCCGAAAGCGTACTGCCCGCCTATCTGAATTTCTGCCGTGCTGCGGGCGAAGAACTGATTCGTATGGTGACTTGCGGCTGACGGAAAACAAACCGTAAAAGCTACAGCACCGATAATCGGGAAAATCTGAATTTTTAATACATCATTCTGCAAAGGAGAAATATATGAAAAAGTTTCTTTCGGTTATTCTGAGCATTGTTATTGCGTTATGCTCCGTGACTCCGGCCCTTGCCGTTTCTTCATCCGGGGATGAGCTGCACTTTGCCGCAGCATCTGACCTGCATTATGTTCACCCGGTAAGCACGGTCGATACACAGATTGATTCGGAGGGAAAGGTGTCATTCAACTCCGAAAGCGGGGAATATACCGCACCGAGCGGATTTGTAATTGATTCGTTTCTGGATGCCTGCGCCGAAAACGACGAATGTGATTTTATTCTTATTTCCGGCGACCTTGCCACCTATGGCCGTGATTTTTCTCAGGAACACGAGAATACTGCGGAAAAATTCCGTGCCTTTGAACAGAAAACCGGAAAGCAGATTTATGTTATCAACGGCAATCATGATAACGGCATTAATTCCGTTACCGACCATAACAGATTTGTTTCCGTCTATCACGATTTCGGATATGACGAGGCATTTTCGGTTGATGAAGGTACCTGCTCCTATGCTGTTGACCTTAACGGCAAATACACACTTATCGCCCTCGACTCCTGCGACGAAAACTATTCACTTCACTCTGACCTGAATTCATCAAGAATGAAGTGGGTCCGTGCTCAGGCGGAACACGCAAAAAAGACGGGAAGAAAGCCGATTCTGATTATGCACCACAACCTTTTGGAGCATAACCCGTTTCAGTCTGTTACAATGGACGGCTTTATTGTCAGCACACCTTATATTACAGCCGCAAGATTTGCTTCAATGGGAATAGAGCTTTGCATTACGGGGCATTCTCATCTTAACGATGTAAAATCATTTACCGATGCATTCGGAAGAACCATTTATGATTTCAGTATGTCAAGCCTGACCGAGTACCCTGCGGAGTATAAGCTTTTCACCGTTGATGACAGCGGAATCACTTATAAAACCGCAAATGTCGGCGGTATAGATTCCGGTGCTCTTTCCCTCGCCTGCTCCGGTTATCCGGAAGCACAGCTTGCCGCAATGGCAGAGGATTTCCACGCCTTTGTCAATAAGCAGAATGAAGAAAAAACAGGTCGGGAAATCGAAAAACTCCTTTCCGCCGAAAATCTCGGCATTAAAGAGAGCAATCCATTTTATCCTTTAATAAACGCAGCACTGAACGGAATAAAAAATTATCTTGATATGCCGATTTACGGTGAAAACAGCTTGTCATCATTTGCCGGGGGCTACGGTCTCACTATTCCCGGCAGTGAATTCTCCACTCTTCGTTCAATGATATACGATGCCTATGCCGGAACAGTGACCGGCAGAAAGCTCTATACCAAAGGCTCAGTTCAATATGATGTAATGACAAAAGCGGTTGCCGTTGTTATGCGGTCATCGCTTGCCTCGGCTATGGACAGTGAAGTGCTCGGCGGTGCCAATGCTCTGCTTGAACGGGCAGGTGTGTCAGACGGTATTGCAAGCTCGGTTATGAAAATGAACTGTAAACTTTTCGGATTTGCTACTCCTGCCGAAAAACTGGCATTCAGCCTGATTTATTCACTTTTCGGCGGATATATCGGCGAGGATGACGGCACGGATAACAGAGACGGTTTTGTGAGCACGGCGAAAGAAACGGTAATGAGCCGCATTATTGGCTTCTTCAGAAGAATGCTTGATTGGCTGCCGGACCTTTTTCACCTTTCATAATGTAAATCAGAATTGTAATATTGGGGTAAATGTATGTTTACAAGAATTTTTTCTTTCACTGCGGCTTTGTTTTCTGCGCTGATGGCTGTTTTCGGGTGTTACATTGATATTCCGTCAGCTCCGCTGAAAAGAAACGGTTACACCCTGGTTTTTGATGATGAATTTGACACAGATGAGCTTGACTCCTCAAAATGGCTCAGCGAATATCTGCCGCATGCATCGGATACGGCTGAGGGATGTAAAGCAAACTATGAAATCGGCAGCGGTTGTCTTAATCTGATTATTGATGAAAACTCATCAGATTATGCCTGCTATACATCAATGAAGGTAAGCTCAATACAGACGTTTGAAAAAAACGGCCTGCACCCCGGAGCAAGGCAGATGAGAGATACCGGAACATTTAACGGCTTTTCCTGCAAATACGGCTATTTTGAAATGCGTGCAAAGCTGCCCGACTGCGGCGGCGGAGGCCATGTAGCATGGTGGCTTACGGGAATACAGGACGATACCGATACAGCAGATTCCGCGCACACGGGGGAAATTGATATTATTGAAAACTGGTTAAGCACTCCGAACACTTTTTCTCCGAGGGTACACCCGTGGAACGATAAAAAGCTGTCCGAATTCGGCAAAGATATCAGGCTTCCCGGCGATTTCGTCAATAACTATCATATCTATGCCCTTGACTGGACCCCCGATGAACTTAAATTCTATGTTGACGGCAGGCTGATTGCCCGCACGGATAATTCACCGGATTATGAAATGTGTATGTATCTCGGTGTTTATACGGACTGCGACTGGGACGGAGGCCGTGATAACGGTGTTCACCCCAAAGTCTTTTCGGTGGATTATATTCGCGTTTATCAGAAATAAGCATTTTTCAATCACGGTTAGGAGTAATGATACAGACAGCTCAGAATTTACGGATGGAAAGCCTTGAAAAAGCATTGAAACACCTGTTTATTTTTCAAAGCCGGAAGTCATTTTTCCCTTTCATGTATGCATTCACCATCTATTGACAAAGAGCCGGAAATATATGTATAATCCTTGATAAGGAGATGCTGTTATGCTTGAAAAAATATATGACCTTTTCGGATGGACCTTTTTTCAGAGACACGCTTTTGACAGCCTGATAAAAGTTTCTAAAAACATATTTGCAAATGGGTTTGATTTCAAAAGAATAGTTGCCTCATTACTGGCAATGGCCGAGCTTTTTACAGCTTCGGTTTTTAAGACTCCTCAGCCTGCCGTCGGGGATAAGCTCGATTTAAGTGGCTATACAAGAGTTGTTTACGATGATTTTGACGGTGACAGCCTTAACACCGACCTTTGGAACTGCAGGGGCAGAGGTGCACAAAGAAGCGGCTTTGTTGCCCCCTCACAGATACGTGTTGAAAACGGTAATTTGATAATTACCGCAGAATACCTTGAAAACGGTGAGTTCGGTCCCGGATGGTATTCGGCCAGCGTTGCTCTTAACGAGTGGCAGGAATACGGCGGATATTTTGAAATCAAGTGTCTTTGCAATAAGGACAAGGGCTTCTGGAGTGCGTTCTGGATGCAGTCAGCTCATTCGTATGACCACGATATCTCCGCAGGCGGCATCGGCGGGGCCGAAATTGACATTTTCGAGGCTAGGCAAAAGGGAATCGAACCCTATATGCCTTAAAAAGTGAGCTTCACGCACATTCAGGCGTTTTTCTCCTTGAAATACGGAAGTATTCCTGCGTCGAAGAAACACCTGACTGCACGCAAATCTCATCTTTTTAAGGTGC